>CAXBEL010000006.1:0-46396 GCA_963974735.1 uncultured Flavobacteriaceae bacterium
AAATGTGGTAGTTCATGTCTTTCAGAAACACATTAGGGAATATTATGATATAGAGAGCCTATGGGGAGACGCTAAGGTTACATCTATACAAACAAATTATAACTAGAATTAATGGCAGATAACAAAAATAAGCCGGCTCCTAAGAAGCCTAAATTTAGCGCATGGTGGATTTACACCGCAATAATTCTTATTTTCTTAGGGCTAAACATATTTAGCAATGGAAGTGGCTTTGGTGAACCAGCCGAGACTACTCCTGATCAATTTGAAACTTACTTTAAAAACGGTGATGTCAAAAAAGTTGAGATCGTCAATAAAACCTTGGCTCGTGTTTATTTAACTGATGAAGCCAAGAAGAAAGACGTTCACTCAAAATCACGTGACAGCAGATTTTTACCTAACGCTGGTGGTGCTGATTATGAGTTTCAGTTTGGGGATCTTCAAAACTTTGAGAATGACATTCAGGAAATAAATACAGAAAATGAATTGAATGTTCCTGTAGTTTATAAAACTGAAAGCAACTTCTTTGGGGAAATTCTAATGACTCTTTTACCCATAGCCGTGATTATAGGTATATGGATTTTTATAATGAGACGTATGTCTTCTGGTGCCGGTGGCGGTGCGGGCGGTCAGATTTTTAATATAGGTAAGTCTAAAGCCAAGCTTTTTGACGAAAAGACAGATGTAAAAACATCTTTTAAAGATGTTGCAGGTCTTGAAGGCGCTAAAGAAGAAGTTCAGGAAATCGTGGACTTTCTCAAAAACCCTGAAAAATATACCAATTTAGGTGGGAAAATACCTAAAGGAGCCCTACTTGTTGGCCCTCCTGGAACAGGTAAAACACTTCTTGCAAAGGCAGTTGCTGGTGAAGCAAAAGTTCCTTTCTTTTCTTTGTCTGGATCAGACTTTGTTGAGATGTTTGTAGGTGTAGGTGCGTCGAGGGTACGTGACCTTTTTAAACAAGCTAAGGAAAAATCTCCGGCGATCATTTTTATCGATGAGATAGACGCCATAGGACGTGCAAGAGGGAAAGCTAATTTTAGCGGCTCTAATGATGAGCGGGAAAATACCCTTAACCAGCTCCTTACCGAAATGGACGGTTTTGGTACTAATACAAATGTTATAGTTGTTGCAGCCACAAACCGTGCAGATGTTTTAGATAAAGCATTAATGCGTGCAGGTCGTTTTGACAGACAGATTTATGTTGATTTGCCAGATGTGCGTGAGCGTAAAGAAATATTTGAAGTTCACCTTCGTCCACTTAAAAAAGTAGCTGAGGAGCTCGATACAGAATTTATGGCTAAGCAGACTCCTGGTTTCTCAGGTGCAGATATTGCCAATGTATGTAACGAAGCTGCTCTTATTGCTGCCCGTCAAGGAAAAAGCGCTGTGGGAAGACAGGATTTCCTCGATGCTGTTGACCGTATTGTAGGTGGTTTAGAAAAGAAAAATAAAATAATAACTCCAGAAGAGAAAAAAGCAATCGCTTATCACGAAGCTGGGCACGCAACCGTAAGTTGGCTGCACCTCTTGTAAAGGTTACAATTGTACCAAGAGGTCAATCGCTAGGTGCTGCCTGGTATTTACCAGAAGAAAGGCTTATTGTGAGACCAGAACAAATGCTTGATGAAATGTGTGCTGCAATGGGTGGTCGTGCCGCTGAGAAGGTAACTTTTGATAAAATTTCTACAGGCGCTTTGAGCGACTTAGAAAAAGTTACTAAGCAGGCACGTATGATGGTGACAGTTTATGGTCTTAACGATCAAGTAGGTAACTTAACCTATTATGATTCTTCGGGGCAATCAGAATATAATTTCAATAAGCCGTATAGCGAGAAAACTGCGGAAATTATTGATAAGGAAATATCAAAAATAATTGAAGAGCAGTATCAACGCGCTATTCAAATTCTGGAAGACAATAAGGATAAATTAAAGCAACTGGCTGAAGTTCTATTGGACAAAGAAGTTATTTTTAAAGATAATCTAGAAGAGATCTTTGGAAAACGAAACTTTAATTCAAATAGAACGGAAGTACCTCAACCTATTTCTGAAAGCTAGTTCTGAATAATAAAGTGTTAATATAAAGTCTTAACTTGACAAGTTGTTGGGTTAAGATTTTTTATATTTGAGATAATCCTTTAAAATACAGTTTACGCACTCATTTATGAGTTTCTTTAAAAATATCTTTAAACAAAAAAATAAGCCCGATTCAGATCATCCTGGTGATAAAAGGGATGATAGGGGTAAATACATGCCAGATGTAAAATCTCCGGCAGATGAGCGATTTACAAAGCATTTTATTCTTAATGGAGGTAAGTTTTTATACTGCCTTAATATGGACGAAGTGCATGAAAGTTTTGACAACATTCTTTTAGAGAATGATTGGTATGAAAAAGATGTCTATTGCCTGGATGATAAATTATCTTCTAAATTTAATAGTTACAATTTAAATTATGGCAGAAATCCAGAAGCACCATTTTTTCTTTCCACTTGTGAAAATTTGATAGCAGACGACGGAAGTTTATTAATTTCTTCAAATCAAATCAAAGAGAAAAAACTTAAGGACCTGCCACAAAATTTTGTGATTTTTGCAACTGCTAGTCAGATTGTAAATAGCATAGGAGAAGGATTAAGAGGAATTAAGAAAAAAAACACAGGGCAGATACCTACCAATATCACCACAATTAAAAATTTTGAACCAAAAGAAGAAGCCAAAGATTTTATGTCTTATGGCAGTAGTGCTAAAAACCTTTATTTATTACTACTAGAAGATTTATAGCATGCGGGAACTTGCAATAAGGGCCCTTTCTGGCTTATTATATATAACCATTTTATTATTTTCTATTTTCTCTTCTGAGAAATGGTACATACTTCTTTTCTTACTTTTTGGATTAATCTGTCTTCGCGAATTTCTTAGATTGATCTCCTTTCAATTCTGGTATCCTTATTTAATACTAATAGCTTTTATACTTTTCTTCAGCTATTATAAACTATTTATGCCTGCTACTCTAGCTTTACTGGGCATAACAGTAGTTACGGGATTTTACTTGATAAAAAATCTATTTAGTGCCAAAATCAGACGGCTTTCAAAACCCTACAAATTGCACATAACCCTTTTTTATGTGATTTCAGGATTTGTTTTTCTAACACTCCTTCCCTCACACGGAGATGAATTTTCCCCTTATACAGTTGCTGGTTTATTCGTTTTGATCTGGACTAATGATACTTTTGCTTATATAGTAGGTAAAAGCTTTGGGCGTCATAAACTATTCCCCAGTATTTCTCCTAAAAAAACAATTGAAGGTTTTTTTGGCGGTTTAATTTTCGCCTGTGTTGCCAGTTATTTTATTCATAAATTTACAGGCAGTCTTAACTTCAACATATGGCTCTCACTTGCCGTTGTAATGAGCACGTTGGGAACTCTTGGAGACCTCATAGAATCTAAGTTAAAGCGTGAGGCTGGAGTGAAGGACAGTGGTACTTTAATGCCCGGACACGGTGGATTATATGACCGACTTGATAGTATTTTATTTGCCAGCCCCTTTATTTATCTGGTTTTAATCATTTTTGAATATGTTTCATAAAGAAGGATATACCATAATTGCAGTTGCCGTAGTGATTTTTACTATTGGTTTATTATTAGCGGATACGTATGTTCATATACCGTGGATTCGTTATTCCATTTTTGGAGTATTAATTATATTGTTTTTCTTAATCCTTCAATTTTTTCGCAACCCAGGTCGTTCAGGTACATTAGATAACAATCACGTTTTAGCTCCAGTTGATGGCAAAGTGGTTGTTATAGAAGAAGTTTTTGAAAAAGAATTTTTTAAAGAGAAAAGACTACAGGTTTCGATATTTATGTCACCCATAAATGTACATGTAACACGTTACCCTATAGGTGGTGAAGTGGTTTACAGTAAATATCATCCCGGCAAATATCTCGTAGCCTGGCATCCTAAAGCCTCAGAAGAAAATGAGCGAACAACCGTAGTAGTAAAAGCTGAAAATTTCGGGAATATTCTTTACAGACAGATTGCCGGTGCGATGGCAAAACGCATCGTTAATTATGCTCGCGAAGGTGAAATTGCACAACAGGGAGATGACAGCGGATTCATAAAGTTTGGTTCACGTGTTGATGTGTTTCTGCCCCTAGATGCAAAAATAGAAGTTAAGCTTAATCAAAAAGTTAAAGGCGCCATTAGCGTCATAGCGAGCAAATAGCCGTGAAAGACAATTTATTAAATAAGGCTTTTGAAGAAGCAGTACTTAAGGCCAGTGAAACTAAAAAACCACTCCCTCCAGATATTATGCTTTTGCTATATGCCTATTACAAACAGGCCACAAAGGAAAATCATATAATCCCATTTGAAGAAATAGAAGAAAATGATCTTCGGCGTGCATTTAAATACAATGCAATGATTCAAGTAAAAGGCCTTTCTATTCAAAAGGCCAAGGAGGAATACATCAACATTGTAAACAAATATATTGCTGAATAGATCTTCTAGCTAAGCGCTTTCAATCTATTTTCTAATGTCTCTATTTTTGCTTGTGCATCCGCCATTTTCTGCTTCTCCATAGCAACAACTTTTTCTGGCGCATTTCTTACAAAACGCTCATTTGATAATTTCTTTTCAACAGATTTCAAGAAGCCCTTAGTATAATTAAGTTCTTCATTTATCTTATCTATTTCTGCATCCAGATCCACAGCCCCGGTTAAAGGAACAAAATATTCATTTGCTTTTACACGAAATGAAAGAGCTCCTTCATAAGTCTCTTGTGTTTCCTTTATTTTAGAAAGATTACCTAATTTTTTAATAACTGAATCAAAAGCATTTGAAAAGCCTTCTGTATTCTTTACAAAAACTTCAAGTTCATCTTTGAACGAAATATTTTTATCCTTTCTTATGGAGCGGATACCTGTAATTATTTGAGCAGCTAAATCAAATTCATTAATTAATGAATCATCTATTTTACTGATTTCTGGCCATTTATTAATAATTAATGCTTCTTCTGGTTCACGCTCTTTTATGCTCTGCCAGATCTCTTCTGAAGCAAATGGAGTAAATGGATGTAAAATACGCAAGTTGTTTTCCATAGCAACAATTACAGCATCAAATGTCTTTCTATCAATTGGAGCACCATAAGCCGGCTTTACAATTTCCAACAGCCAGCTGCAGAAATCATCCCAAACCAATTTATACGTTGCCATCAAGGCATCACTTATACGGTATTTACTAAAATGATCTTCTATTTCAACTAAAGTTTGATCAAAACGATTTGAATACCATTCTAAACCTACTTTACTTGCTTCAGATTGAGATCCATTCTCATCAATCTCCCACCCTTCAATAAGCCTGTAGGCATTCCATATTTTATTTATAAAAGATTTCCCCTGCTTACAAAGATCTTCATCAAACAAAAGGTCATTTCCAGCGGAAGCGCTCAGCAGAAGTCCTACGCGTACACCATCAGCCCCGTATTCTTCAATCAATTTTAAAGCATCCGGAGAATTCCCTAATGATTTAGACATCTTACGACGTTGCGCATCGCGTACCAACCCGGTAAGATAAACGTTATTAAATGGTTTTTTGCCAGTATACTCATAGCCAGCAATAATCATACGGGCGACCCAGAAAAATAAAATATCTGGACCTGTTACCAGATCATTAGTAGGATAATAATAATTGAATTCTTCATTCTCTGGGTTACGAATGCCATCAAAAACACTCATAGGCCATAACCAAGAAGAAAACCATGTATCTAATGCATCTTCATCCTGCCTTAAGTTTTCTAATTTTAAATCTGAATTAGCACTTTTTTTCTTAGCTAATTCTAAAGCTTCTTCTTTGCTAGGGGCTACAACAAAATCTTCTTGTCCAGGGCCATAATAATATGCAGGTATTTGTTGCCCCCACCACAATTGGCGGGAAATATTCCAGTCTCTGATGTTTTCCATCCAGTGACGGTATGTATTGTCAAATTTCTTTGGATAGAGTTTAACCTCCCCTGTTTCTAAAACTGCTTTAATTGCTGGTTTTACAAGATCTTCCATCTTTAAAAACCATTGATCTGAAAGCTTTGGTTCTATGACAGCTTTGGTACGTTCTGAGGTTCCCACTTTATTTAAATGGGTCTCTTTCTTTATAAGATATCCCTTTTCCTCAAGTTCCTGGGTTATTTCCTTTCTTACGACAAAACGATCTTTTCCTTTATAATGAAGACCATATTCATTAAGAGTAGCATCATCATTAAAAATATCAACAACTTCTAATTTGTGCTTATCCCCCAGCATTTTATCATTCTCGTCGTGTGCCGGAGTAACTTTAAGACATCCAGTACCAAATTCTACATCAACGTACTCGTCTTCTATTATAGGGATAACACGATCAGCTAACGGCACTATAGCTTTTTTGCCTTTTAAATGAGAAAATCGTTCATCCTTGGGATTGATACAAATCGCAGTATCTCCAAAAATTGTTTCAGGTCTTGTTGTTGCAATTGTAAGAACCTCCTCACTGTCTTCAATTTTGTAATTTAAATAATAGAGAAACCCCTGTCTTTCTTCGTGGATAACCTCTTCATCAGAAAGTGTTGTTTGAGCTTCAGGATCCCAGTTTACCATTCTGTGACCCCGGTAAATAAGACCCTTATTATATAAATCTACAAAGCTTTTTATGACGCTTTCAGACATCTCATCATCTAAAGTAAATTTTGTGCGTTTCCAGTCACAAGATGCTCCAAGATGCTTTAATTGCTCGAGAATTCTACCTCCATATTGATCGGTCCAATCCCAGGCATGTTTTAAAAACTCCTCTCGAGTTATATCATTTTTATTAATCCCTTCTGCCTTTAATTTAGCAACCACCTTTGCTTCTGTTGCAATAGACGCGTGGTCTGTACCAGGTACCCAACATGCATTATAACCTTTAAGACGAGCTCTCCGTATCAATACATCTTGAATAGTATTGTTGAGCATATGACCCATATGCAGCACTCCAGTCACGTTAGGCGGCGGAATTACAATGGTATAAGGTTCTTTTTCATTAGGTTCTGAATGAAAAAAGTCGTGCTCCATCCAGTAGTCGTACCACTTCTTTTCTATAGATGCTGCATTGTATTTTGAAGCTAAAGCCATGCTTTGGTCTGATTTTTGTCTTAAGTGGGCAAAAGTACTTATATACTAAGGATTTTAAAAAGAAGAGAAGGGTTAAAAATTGTTTTCTGATTTATTAATTTTTAAAAATAACAGTACTGATAATCAGCAGGTAACTTCTAAAGTTGGTTAATTTTTTGTCTAAACAGGGATTTAGGCCTATTTTTACCTTTCATTTAAAGATGAGAATTATGAAAAAATTTGCATTAGTACTCTTTGTTGGGTTGTTTGGCTTCGCCTTACACGCACAAGAGAAAAAAGCTGAAATTAAATTTGAAACTGATGTCATAGACTACGGTGAAGTAGAACACGGTGGTGATGGTGTGAGAGAATTTAAATTTACTAACACAGGTGATGCACCGCTTTTAATCACTAAAGCATATTCCACTTGTGGATGTACAGTTCCCACACCCCCAAAAGATCCTATAGCACCAGGTGAATCTGGTATGCTAAAGGTTAAATATGACACAAAACGTGCTGCAGGGCCCATACGTAAAACCATTACTGTTTTTACGAATGCGTCTTCAGAACCTTATACTTTAAAAATAAAGGGAACATTGCTTCCTGAAAAAGGAGCAATGGAAAAACAAAATGCTGGACCGTCCAACGGATAAGTTTTGCATTGAAATACAACTAAAAAGGCGGTCTCAGTGCGACCGCCTTTTTCTTTTACAATATTTTACGTAGCGCAAACTTACAGTTAAAAACTACACCCCGCCTTTCAATCTTAAGACGCAATATAGAACCGTCATCCTTAAAAAAATGTTTAGTAATATCTTCCAACTCTAAGTTGCTGGTTTTTCTACCGTTTACACTTAAAATCCTATCTCCCCTCGCCAATCCCGCTTCAGCACCTGGTGAGCCTTTACGTATTTCAGCAATTTCATAATTGGGCTTAAGTTTAAACTGGATAGTATTTGTGGCCTTATAAACAGTCGTGCCCTCGTTTGGTTTTGAATCCGAAAAATCAAAACTCAATCCTATATCGTTTGCCAATTCCTTTACCATATCATAACCACTATGTTGAACGACAAGCCCGCTTCGGTTATATCGAAAAGGAGCATCAAAATCCCTATTTTTCTTTAAAGTGATTTTCTTTCCAGGATAATCAAAAATCACTGAAAAGCGCCTAAGCACTTCAGCACCTAAGCTTCCATTTCTGTCGGGGTGCAACCTCATATTTCTAACAGAAAGCGTATCAGGATAAGCCACCGTAACATCATTAAGTTCAATATCCCCAATTTTAAGGGCATTGAGTTTGGCACGTTTTCCGGTTACATTTCCATTAAGACCCAATCCTAAAAAATCCTCAAAATATTTATCTCCTACGGCTATATCATCATCACTTTGTTCAAAAAGCCAGAGAGCATCCCCAGAACCCGAATCAATTAGTACGTGAACCGGTAAGATTTTTTCATGATTTTCTACCGTGATATTCATATATGGTTTACCTGCAATAAAATTGAGATCCCCAGAATAACACGCCCTACACTTGCGGTATTTATATGCTTGTGGTTTAAACAGCTCAATATATTCTCTTGAATAATTTACTTCTACAACAAAATCCTTAAATAAACTGTACCCGATTATTCCATTCACGGCATGGCCCAGACGCGGCGAAAAATTATGTGAAGCATCTGTAATAAAGTATATATTTTGATTAATCGCACTGGCCTCTCCAATGTTAATGATGTTATGTTGGGATTTGATTGCTTCAATCGGATCTCCATCTCCTGCGCCGGTAAGATAGATAGTCACAGCATCATTAAGCTTAAAATCTTCATTTTCATCTATGCTAAAAAGAACATTCGATTTTACTCCAGTATCCAGAAGAAAAGAAAATTCGCTGCCGTTTATTGTAAGCGGAACTATTATTAGATTATTAATAACCTCAACAGGTATTTTAAGGCTCTTTTCGCCAGGTGGTAAATGGAAGACTCCCTGACCAAAAAATGAAAAATGACAGAGAAATATGAGAATAAATCCTATTTTGATAATTGAACGCTTCAAAATCAAGAAATTTCTTTAATGTACGAAAATTCTTCGGATTTCCTTTTACTTTTCTACCTATCGTTGTCAAGAATATTTTGCAACTTTGTGCACCAAAAATTTTAAATTTCATGCCGGTATTATCTCAAAAAGGGCAGCAAATGCCCCAGTCCCCTATACGCAAACTTGTACCTTATGCAGAAGCTGCCGAAGCTAGAGGAATAAAAATCCATCAGCTTAACATAGGACAGCCAGATATAAAGACACCACAAACCGCTTTAGACGCCATAAAAAATGCTGATATCCAAGTCTTGTCTTATAGTCATTCGGCCGGATTTCAAAGTTATCGAGATAAACTGGCAGCCTATTATACCAAGCAAGGCATTGAAGTTACCTCAGATGAAATAATAATTTCCACAGGAGGCTCTGAAGCTTTACTTTTTGCACTGGGAAGTATAACAGATCCTGGAGATGAGATTATCATACCAGAACCATTCTATGCCAATTACAATGGTTTTGCTACAGCCTCTGGAGTAAAAGTCGTTCCTGTTATTTCTTCTATAGATCGGGAGTTTGCGCTTCCTCCCATTAGTGAATTTGAGAAACTGATCAGCCCCAAAACAAAGGCGATCGTTATTTGTAATCCTGGTAATCCTACCGGATACTTATATAGTGAAGATGAAATTAAGCAATTAGCACAACTGGTTATAAAACACGACCTCTTTCTTATTGCTGACGAAGTTTACAGAGAATTTGCCTATGATGGGTTAAAGCATCACAGTATTCTTAAACAAAGGGAGATAGATGATTATGCCATTATGATAGATTCGGTTTCTAAAAGGTTCTCTATGTGTGGCGCCCGCATAGGATGTCTCGTGAGCAGAAACAAAGATCTTATGGCAACAGCTATGAAATTTGCCCAAGCCCGCTTGAGCCCTCCTACTCTCGCCCAAATAGCTAGTGAGGCTGCTTTAGACACACCGCAATCTTACTTTGATGAAGTAATAAGCGAATATGTGGACAGAAGGGATACGCTGGTCGCAGGCCTGGAAGAAATTCCCGGAGTTAAAGTTGCCAAACCCAAAGGTGCCTTTTATTGTATCGCAGAATTACCTATTGAAAATGCAGACAATTTTGCACGCTGGTTATTAGAAGATTTTGAAGTAAACGGTAAAACGGTAATGGTAGCTCCAGCTGCAGGATTTTACTCAAGTCCCAACGAAGGTCTAAATCAAGTACGTATTGCTTATGTTCTTAAAAAAGAAGATCTCATAGAAGCGGTTGCTTTACTAAAAGAAGCTCTTTCCAGATATCAAGGATAATGCAGATTCAGGAAAACGTATCGCTTAAAGCCTATAATACATTTGGTATAGATGTTAATGCATCCCATTTTGTTTCGGTAGAAACAGAAGAACAATTAAAAAATGCGTTGGCTCTAAGACACTATGAAAGGAAGTTCATCTTAGGTGGCGGAAGCAATATGTTGCTCAAAGATGATCTTGATTTATTGGTTATTCACATTAATCTTAAGGGAATCCAAGTAGTAAAAGAAGATGCTGATTTTGTTTATCTAAAAGTATGTGCAGGTGAAAATTGGCACCAATTGGTATTATATTGTGTAGACCACAATTATGGAGGGATTGAAAATTTATCATTAATTCCAGGGAATACTGGGACAGCCCCTATTCAAAATATTGGAGCCTACGGGGTTGAGCTAAAGGATGTTTTTGAAAGCTGTGAGGTTATAAACCGGGATACCTTAAAAACCGAAACATTTAAAAATGCTGATTGTAACTTTGGATACAGAGATTCTGTTTTTAAAAATCAAGCCAAAGACAAGTATGTGATTACGTCTGTTACTTTTAAGTTAACCAAGAGATATCACAATCTGAATACGGCTTATGGTGCCATTAATGACACCCTTCGGGCGAGACAAATTACGTCTCCGTCTATAAAGGATGTCTCTGATGCTGTAGTACATATTAGACAACAAAAACTACCTGATCCAAAAGAAATAGGCAATAGCGGAAGTTTTTTCAAAAATCCAATAGTAGATCAAGAAACATTTAATGCGCTACGCAAACAATATGAGAATATCCCTTATTATCCTTTGGGCTCTAATGCGATAAAAGTTCCTGCGGGATGGCTTATTGAGCAAGCCGGTTTTAAGGGTAAACGTTTTGGGGATGCAGGTGTGCACGAGAACCAAGCCTTAGTATTAGTAAACTATGGCAATGCAAAAGGACAGGATATTTGGAATTTAGCAATGAAAATCCAGGCAGAGGTAAAGTGTATTTTTAATATTGAGCTTCAACCTGAAGTAAATATTATTTCTTAAAACTGATAAATCATAACATACAAGCATAAAAAAACCCACATTCAATAAATTTTTAAATGTGGGTTTTAAAATTTATTTGCTTAATTATTTTTTAGCCATAATCACATTGTCCACTACGTGTACAATACCATTTGAAGCTTCTATATTACCTTGCACAACATGGGCTCTTTTATTGCGACCGTCTCTAATTACTATTTGATCACCGTCCATCATTGCAGTTAATTCGTCACCATTTACATTTTGAAAAGTATAATTCCCGCCATTACCTTTAATAGCAGTAACCAATCTATCTGAAGTAATTACTCCCGGCACCACATGATACTGAAGTACAGATTTTAGCATTTCCTTATTTTCTGGCTTCATTAGATTTTCCACAGTTCCCTCAGGAAGTTTAGAAAATGCATTATTAGAAGGAGCAAATACGGTATAGCTACCTTCTGCTTTGAGCATAGGTTCTAAATCTGCAGCGACAAGAGCACCATTTAATGTACTAAGATCTTCAGACCCCATTGTCTTAGCAGAGATACTGTTTGCTTCGGCTTTAGCTCTATCCTCTCTCATTTTAGTCTCCTTCATCTCAGCTTCCTTCATAGCAGTCTCATCTGCCTGCTTCTGTTCCATTTCCATTTTTTCCTTTTCTGCCTTTTTATCATTATTACACGCAGTAAACGTGATTAATGCTACAAGCATTAAAGGTATTATTCTTATCATTTTCATAATTTCTAGTTTTAAAAATATGTGTAAAATAAAAATATCTATAAAAATGAGGCTAAGTACTTTAGCGATTATAATCTTAAGTTAAAGTATACAAAATATATACTAAAATACCCAATAATAATGCACTTATAACTCTTAATATTGCTTGGGCAAAGCATATCTAATTAGTATCTTTGCACTGTAAATAAAAGTTATGAAACTCCTATTAATTACATTGGTCCTTTTAGCTCTAGCCGTTGCTGGAATAGCTATTAAAATATGGGGCAAAAAGGATGGCAAATTTGCAGGTACGTGCGCTAGCCAAAGCCCATTTCTTAATAAAGATGGGGAGGCTTGTAGTATGTGTGGAAAAATGCCTACAGAAGTCGGTAATTGCGACAATCAGAAATAACTATTTACCCCACATAGATTGGCAGAACTCTACCCCTTCCTATTTTACGGTTTTGTTGGTATTACCCTACTAAATTGTGGATATTATTTATATTTTTCGAGATTTAGTTTTACGAAACTACCTGAAAACAGTTCAAAAACTATAGAATTTCCTGGCGTTTCCGTTATTGTTTGTGCAAAAAATGAAGCGGAAAACCTTAAAAAAAATATCCCTCTTCTGATTGGTCAGGATTATCCTTCTTTCGAAATAATACTTATAAATGATAATTCCAGTGATGATACGTTGGAAATCATAAAATCCTTCGCCGAAAGTCATACTAATATACAATTTGTAGATGTTATTGGAAATGAGAATTTCTGGGGAAGCAAGAAGTATGCACTTTCTCTGGGTATCAAAAGAGCTAAATATCAACATTTATTATTTACCGATGCAGACTGTATACCAACATCCACAAACTGGATACAGGATATGGCAGCGCACTTTAATGAAGAAAAAACAATTGTATTGGGATATGGAGCGTATGCGAAAGTGAAGAAATCGTGGCTTAATAAAATAATCAGGTTTGAAACTTTACTTACGGCCATTCAATACTTTTCTTACGCTAAGAACAACAATCCCTATATGGGTGTAGGTCGCAATCTTGCATATACCGCAGAGACTTTCTATAATAACAGTGGGTTTATGCAACATATTAAGATTCCTTCTGGTGACGACGACCTTTTTATAAATAGTGCGGCAAACTCCAAGAATACAGCAATTTGTTTCTCTACCTCATCATTTACTTTATCTGAACCAAAATTAAGCTGGAAAAGCTGGTTTACCCAAAAACGACGTCACACCTCTGTGGCTAAACATTATAAAACGCAGCATAAGATACAGTTGGGGGCATTTTATATGAGTCAAATTCTTTTTCTTCTGTTGGGCGCTATACTTTTGGCTTTTGGCTTTCAATGGCCTTTTATTTTGAGTATTATTTTGTTGCGTTACTTGATTGTATGGACGGTAATTAGTGGTGCGGGGATTAAGCTTCAGGAAAAAGATTTATTGCTTTGGTTTCCGCTAATAGAAATCTTTCTGATAAGCTTTCAATTAAGTATCTTTATAACTAACACTCTTGCAAAACCACGTCGTTGGAAGTAAACTCCGATATATTACTTAAAAATATTAGAGATGCCAAAAAAGGTAAGCAGAGTGCTTTTAACTACCTACTTACTACTTTTTGGAATCAGGTCTATAACTTTCAGCTAAAACGTACACAAGATGAATATGAAGCGGAAGAAATAACGATTCAAACCTTCTCGAGGGCATTTGGCAGTTTAGAGACTTATAATGAAAAATATAAGTTCAGTACATGGCTAATTACTATTTCTAAGAATCTTCATATCGATTTATTGCGAAAAGACCACGCATCAATAAAAGCACAAACCAAACAAAAAGAAGAAAATCTAAAGCGGGTTATTGATGAAAACCCAACGCCAGAGGATGCTTTGATAAAAGAACAGAATCTGGCAGAATTACTTCATTACATTAAAATGCTCAAACCTCATTATCAGGAAATGATCAATTTGCGTTATTTTCAGGAGATGAGTTATAAAGAAATGTCTGAAACCATACACGAGCCTATGAATAACGTAAAGGTTAAGCTATTACGGGCGCGTAGACTTCTTGCCGATCTTATAGAAAAAAACTAAAATCTAATGGGAAATTTTAGTTTTAAAAAACTGGGGCCAGGACTTCTATTTGCTGGAGCTGCAATAGGTGTTTCCCATTTAGTGCAATCAACTCGTGCCGGAGCAGATTTTGGATTTGGACTTATCTGGGTCTTACTTCTTATTCATCTTATAAAATACCCTTTTTTTCAGTTTGGCCCTCGTTATGCTTCTGCTACGGGCGAAAGCCTGCTTGAAGGCTATCTCAAATTGGGCAAGGGAGTTTTGATATTCTATTTTATATTAAGCCTGCTCAGCATGTTTACCATACAAACAGCGGTTACCATTGTCACTGCTGGCATTGCCTCTTACCTCTTTGGTATTAATATAGATATTGCAACCTGGAGCGTTATTATTACGCTTATATGTGCTGCTATTCTCATTATTGGAAAATATAAGCTACTGGACAGTATGATGAAGGTTATTATTATAACACTCACCATAAGTACAGTAGCCGCGCTTTGTATTGCTTTTTTGGATACAGACACAGTACCTGATTTTAAACAGGTGTTACCAAATGATAAACTGGGAATCGCATTTTTAATTGCCTTTATGGGCTGGATGCCTGCACCTTTAGACATATCGATTTGGCATTCTTTATGGTCTTTAGAAAAATCTAAAGATCTGGAAACCGATACAAAATCTTCTCTATTTGATTTCAACTTGGGATATGCAGGGACCATTATTGTTGGCACATGTTTTATAGGTTTGGGAGCATTGGTAATGTTTCATAAAGGCACCACTTTTAGTAATTCGGGAGGTGCTTTTGCTAAACAACTAATCGATATGTATACGCTTAGTTTAGGCGAATGGGCTTTTATTATTATAGGTATAGCGGCATTTACAACAATGTTCAGCACTACTTTGACCACATTGGATGCTTCGCCAAGAGCTATGGCAAGATCGGTTGACCTTTTAACGGGGAAAACCTTCAAGAATAGTTATACCTTATGGATTGTTATATTGATATTGGGAACGTGCAGTATCTTATTATTCCTTACCAGTGAAATGGGGAAACTAGTAGAAATTGCAACCGTTCTTTCATTTCTTACCGCCCCTTTTTATGCTATCGCAAATTATCTGGTAATTAATGGAAAAAATGTGCCTAAAGAAGCTCAACCCAGCAAAGCCTTAAAAATATTGAGCTGGATAAGTATTATTTTATTAATAGCCTTTAGCATCTGGTATTTAACCACGCTCTAAGATTTGGCTTTTCTATCTTCTCTCCTCGTTCTAATGGGAGCGTTTTCTATTACTGTAGAAAGTACAATGTGCGTTTTAGTCTCACCATAGGTAATTAACTTATCGATAAATTCTTCCAGATGAAATTGATCAAAAAGTACAACCTCCATAAAAATATTCTCATTACCAGTTATTCGGTAGCAATTTAAGACCTCAGAAAAATCACTCACTTTTTCAAGAAACGGTTTGAGCCTGCCCATAAATGCCCTCAGGGTTATAATTGCCTTTAGTTGATGCCCAGAATGATAATGAGAAACCTCTGCTTTATAGCCTATTAAAATATTGGCATCCTCCATCTTGCGAATACGCTCTGCCACTGCTGGAGAACTAATTCCCACCTGTCTACCAATTTCTGCATTACTCAACCGCGCATTTTTCTGAAGGCATTGGAGTATATTCCAGTTGGTTTTATCTATCTGCATATTTTAAAGTTTAAAGCAAAAATACCTAATGTTTTAATGCAAATTCATCATTTTACATTAATTCCTAAATATGTAAAAATCAAATTACTACTAAATTTGATATCCTAATTGCTATGGGAACACTACCACATAATATTAAGCTTTATAATCAAGCGCTTGAGATTCTCAATCTCTCCCGCAGTATATCGCATTACCTCAATTATGATTTTTCTGCGCTTGAGGAAAATGGAAGTGAACATTCCCATATTTATTTTAGCGGTGATATAGTACAGCAATCTGACTCTCTCGCACCAGAAATTATTAAAGCCGAAAGTCAGACCTTTCAGGATGATAGGCTAAAACACGCTAATTCTGTTAGTCATCTTACAAACAGACTTTACAAAACCTGTGAACGTCTCGAACGCGCAGAAAGCAATGGCAAGGAATTTATTTTCTTATTGCGTACAGAACTCAAAAAATTTAGAAGGCTTCAGAATAAATGGATGATGACTTTATAGTCTGATCCTCCCCCCTCTGTTAAATTTGTAATCTCCTTAACAACTTTAGTGCGTTTCTTCTTGTAACTTCATATTAAAAAGCAAGTTATGGCAAGCGCCGATTATAAAAGTAAGCGTGACTTCAGCAAAACAAAAGAACCTCAGGGCGGCAATGATAAAGGCAATCCTGAAAATCCTTCTTTTGTCATTCAAAAACATGACGCGACTAATCTACACTACGATTTTAGATTGGAAATAGGTGGAACTTTAAAATCCTGGTCTGTTCCCAAAGGTCCAAGTACAGATCCTAATGTAAAAAGAATGGCTATCCCTACCGAAGATCATCCTCTAGAATATGCCAATTTTGAAGGTGTTATTCCAAAAGGTCAATATGGTGGTGGCACTGTGATGATTTGGGATAACGGCACTTTTATTAATATGAAAAAAGATGAGGAAAATAATCCTATTTCATTAGAATATGCCTATAAAATGGGAACATTGGAATTTGATCTAAAAGGTAAAAAAATAAAAGGTGGTTATGCAATGATAAAAATGAAAAGCGGAAATATGAAAGGCAATTGGTTACTTATAAAAATGGATGACGATAAAGCTGACGCCAGAAGAAACCCAGTAAATACAGAGAACAACAGTGTAGTGAGTAACCGCACCATGCAAGAGATTGCAGAAGAAGAGTCTTAGGCAACCATCTATTAACCAACAACCAAATTATGACCAAGATCGAAGGCGTACAAATATCTCATCCCGATAAAATTTTATATCCAGACCTTAATGTTACAAAGCAGGATATCGCAAATTACTATGTAAAGGTTGCCGATTATATATTACCCTTTTTAAAAAACAGACCACTTACTTTACATCGCTATCCAGATGGTATTAATAGTTCTGGGTTTTATCAAAAAAATGCTCCTGATTATTTTCCTGATTTTATCAAAACATTGTCTGTGCCTACACAAGAAGGAACAAATACGCAGGTTTATTGTAATTCCAAAAAAAGCCTTATTTATCTTGTCAACCAAGGAACAATAGGCTTTCACGTTTGGCTGAGTCAACGCGATAAATTAGATAAACCAGATAAAATCGTTTTTGATCTAGATCCTCCCCACAGCCAGTTTAGCAAAGTAAAAGAAGCTGCCCTTCTAATTAGGGAGTATTTAAAAAAAAAGGGTGAAAATCCGCACTTGATGACCACAGGTCAAAGCGGATTGCATATTTATTATAAAATTAGGAGAACAAAAACATTTGATGAAGTTCGCGAGGAAGTAAAAAAAATGGCAAAGGATATAGAATCTCAACATCCCGATTTACTAACAACAGAGACACTTAAAAAGAACCGGGACAATAAAATATTTCTCGATTATTTACGTAATGCTTACGCTCAAACTTCTGTATGCCCCTATTCTCTTAGACCCAATCCTCAAGCAGGAGTGGCCACACCCATTGAATGGGAGGAACTTGACAAAATTGATTCGGCACAGGAATATCACTTAAAAAATATAATACCCCGTTTAAAGAAGTCTTAATTGACTATTGCTCTTTCTTTATTCTAATAACGTTTCTATAGCGCTTTAACTCATCCCTTACTTTTGAGCTTAGCAAGAATAAACCAATCATATTGGGCACCAACATAGCAAAGATCATCGCATCACTAAAATCTGTTACTGCGCCTAAAGTTGCTGCTGCACCCACTACTGTAAAACAGCAAAACAACAGCTTATAGGTATATTCTGTTTTTCGGCTACGCCCAAAAAGATAACTCCACGCTTGATAACCATAATAAGACCAGGAAATCATTGAAGAAAAAGCGAATAATATAACTGCTACACTTAATAGATAAGGAAACCAGGAAATTCCGGTTTCTAAAGCGGTAGCTGTCAAAATCACACCTTCTTCGTCACTTAAAACCATTTCAGTTTCAATTTGCCCTGTTATAATAAGCAGTAAGGCAGTCATCGTGCAAACCAATACCGTATCTATAAATGGTTCTAATAATGCTACCAAACCTTCGCTAGCAGGATATTGTGTCTTTACTGCACTATGGGCTATAGACGCACTTCCTATACCCGCTTCATTACTAAAGGCTGCTCGCTTAAACCCCTGAATTAATACGCCAACAAATCCACCAACAATACCCTGAGGGTTAAATGCTCCATCCCAAATAGATTGAAATGCTAAAGGAATTTCAGTATAATTTAATCCCAATATTGTAAGCACCGCAAGTATATAAGTTACAACCATAACAGGAACAATTTTATCTGTTACTTTGGCTATTTTTTTAATCCCACCTATTATCACAATCCCCACAAGAAGAGCCATTATAATTCCAAAAATCCACCCACGGCCATATATAAAACTATTTTCGGCACCGGTTACGTACTCAAAAAGCTTGAATGCCTGGTTCACCTGAAACATATTCCCTCCTCCAAAGGAGCCTCCTATACACATTATTGCAAAAAGTGCGGCAAGCACTTTACCCAGTTTAGCCAATCCTATTTCTTGCAACCCTTTTTTAAGGTAGTACATAGGTCCGCCAAAAATGGTTCCTTCTGCATTTACCTCCCTGTATTTTACACCCAGCGTACATTCTACAAATTTGGAAGACATTCCCAAAAGACCTACCAGTATCATCCAGAAAGTTGCGCCGGGTCCACCTATGGACAGAGCGATAGCAACCCCAGCAATATTTCCCAATCCCACTGTAGCTGAAACCGCAGCTGTGAGTGCTTGAAAATGGCTTACCTCTCCGTGACCCTCAACGCGAATGGTATCTGGATTATCACCTTCTACCGTAGAAACAGAATCTGAAACCTTAACTTCACCTCCAGATTCAAAACTGTCATATTTGCCGCGTACTACTTGAATAGCTGTTCCAAAATCCCTAAAATTTACAAACTTAAAATAGATGGTAAAATAGGTTGCACCTAGAATTAGCACAATTAGTACCCATGGAATCCCGACGTTATCTGTTAGTGGTATTTCAGCGAAAATGCCCTCTATAAACCAGCTTGTGGCATTACTAAAATAAGTGTTGATCTGTTCATCAAGAGTTTCTGGAGCCTGTAAATACATAGAAAATTATTTTGAAGCCAAGTTGCCTCAAAACAATAATTTTCAAAAGGTTACGTACTACTGAAATTAATCTGAAGAATGGTTAACCATACGGTTAAGCATTATCTTTTAGAGAAGCAAATTGTAGAAAACCCTGCTCCTTTGCAAAAGCGATCAATTGCTCCTTACCTGCAGCACCACTAATGTTTAAGATCTTTTTAATCTGATGTATGTGGGTCTGAAATCCATCCAGGCTAATGTGCATAGCTTCTGCTATCTCTGTATACGATCTATCTTTACCAAAATATGCCAGATTACCCAAAACCTCTTTTTGCCGGTCAGATAATTCAACTTTTGAAGCCTCTTTCAACACTTGTAATTCGGTTTTTAAATGTTTAATGGTATCCAGATGACTCTCTCCTGCAAGTTTCAGATTTTCAGTTTCTATTTTCAAGGATTCATTTTCAGCTAAAAGAATTTCAGCCAGGCTCTGTTGTTCCTCTTTTTCAGAAAGAAACTTCCAACTGTATAATAATATAGAAAACAAGAGAATGAAAAGAAACTTAAAAGAAATTGCAGTAATGCTTCCTGCCAATGTCCAGAATTGCTGATCAATTACCTGAACGGCTCGATCCTGCGGAATTATTCTATGAGAAACCGCCACAACAATTAATATAAAAAGTGTGAAGGTGGGCAAATACATAAATTTCATTTGCCGAGCTGCAAAAGCTTTATTGAGTTCATACAATAAAGAAAAGGCAACCATTATTGAAATAGGAATATCTACCAACCAGACAAAATTATCACTTAGCTCTGGATTGCCATAGGAGGTTGCCACAAAAACAAATCCTATCATACCCAATACAGCCACGTATAAAGCAATAAACTCTTTTGTATTAAATTTTTGTACCAGCCTAACAACCAGACCATATTCTCGTTTATGCTCTATAGAGGGCAAAGACAGTAGAATAAAAAGAGAATTGGCTAAGGAAACAGCTACTCCCAGATAAATAAGATTCTTATCACTAGGACTTAAATCAAAGAATGTTACAAGAACCAAATTTATAAGAGAACCCAACCCCCAAACAAAAATTGCCAGACCAAACCATTTTATCCCACAAATTGCTTTTTCACTAGAGCCTCTCCTACGTTCTTTTATAAATATACGCTGAATGACGATTGCTGAAATTAAACATACAATTGCCGTTACGGCATGTTCAATGATTAAGAGCATACATTCTTCTTTACTGGTAAAAGTTATTAAAATTAAGTGAGTGTATAATTGAATTTTATCTATAAGTCTTCTAAAAATTTTTTAGGTCTCATAAATATAAAAAGATGGGAATTGTTACGCTTAAAAATTTTTGGAATAAGTAAATCTAATTCTCAAAATCAAAAGCCAAAGGCTCTGGAAAATCAATCTTACTCTTAAATTTCTTGAACCGCGCATCCTTGCGTAAAGGATCCATATAAGGGTCACCGTTTAATTGATAAACTAGTTCACCACTGTTTTGTTCAAAAGCTTTTTCCAACCAGAAATAAGCGGCATCCTTTTTGTTTTGATAAGCGTACATTTGTGCAGCTAAATATGCATATTTCTCAGCGTATTTTTCTTTAAAATTTGCTACCAACTCCTCCTTGTTTTCTTCTTTAAAAATTAAAGCTATGAGAGTTCTACTGTAGCTTTTTGACATTTCATCATCCTCTAGCGCTACTTCTTTAAGGGCTCTTTCATATTCTCCGGTGAGTGCAAGAAGCTCTGCCTTTACAGAGTGTTCACCAGGCCCATAAGGAGCAAACAATAGGAATGTGTCCATTGCTTCCAGAGATTTTTCATATTCCCTTTTAAAAAGAAAAGCCCTAGCGAGTCTAAGAAAATTCAACTCATTCATGGGGTCGATTTTTATGGCCTTATTTAATAATTTGACGCGCTCAACGTGAGAAATTGTGGGATAATATGAAACCCTACCCAACACTTCAGCATTTTCAGGATCAATTTTTAATGCCTTTTGAAGGTCCTGACGTGCTTTTTCATACATTCCCTGACTAAGGTAAATGCTTGCTCGATAAGCAAATGCAACTGCATAGTTAGGATCCAGATCAAGAGCTGTTTGTAAATATTGTAGATTCTTATCAATGCTACTATCAGACTCAAACAATCCCCAATAGATATTACCACTATAGGTAATTTTAGCCTTTAATAACCAAGCTGGGGCATATAAAGAATCACTCTCAATCGATTCATTAATAAGTTGATACGCGGAGGAAACGCTCTCTTTTGTATAGCGATCATACAGATTTTTAGCTTGCAGGTATTTAGTATAGGCTTCCGTATTGGTCTTCTTAATTTTTTCATCCAGTAGATTAGCCTCTAGATTTTTAGTTACCTCAGCGGCAATTTCATCCTGTATTGCAAAGATATCATCCATCTGCCGGTCATAGGTTTCAGACCAGAGGTGTTTCCCGGTTTGTGTATTTATAAGCTGAGTTGTAATCCTAAAAATCTTACTGGCCTTACGTACACTTCCCTCAAGCACGTAATTGACATTTAATTTTTCTCCAATCTCTTTTACTGTAGTATTGCTGCCTTTAAATGAAAATGATGATGTACGACTGGTCACTTGAAGCTCAGGATTCTTAGCCAGATAATTTAAAATCTCTTCACTTATCCCATCGCTAAAATATTCCTGGTCTTTCTCCGGGCTCATGTCTGCAAATGCCAATACTGCAACAGATTTTTCCTTGGAGGCAATGGAATCTGTTTTTATGGCTTCTACCAGTTGAGTTTCTTTTACGTCTTCGCCATTGGTATAGGTTCCATAGGTATTTACTGCCAAGAGCACGATAGCCGCTAAAAGCGCACCGATTATTACATAGTTGAGATTATTGGAAGTCTTACCTCTGATGGATTCTGATGTAGTAACATTTGCAGTTTTTTTTATACCATTTGCCGTTATCTCATAAAACCAGGAAATTACGAGCCATATGGGAAAAAGTACTACAAGAACAATCAACAGATAGCGCATCCATTGCGCACCCAGTTCAAAGGCAGGAAATACGATAGATGCGACCTGCGTCACTACCCAACTTACAACCACATAGGCCAAGGCTCCCTTAAAAACATTTCTTCTTTTGAGCTCCTCATAAAATTCGTGAATCATCCTTTTTATAATTTTTGTATAAGAACTACGTAGACTACACCTTAGGGATTAAGCTTGTTGCAAGTACAAAGTACAAAAATTAATAGATTTTATGATTTCATATTCGTGTAATTTGGTACGTTTTGAAAGTTTAAGTAGCTCACAATTTGAAAATTGGGTAAAAGATAAAAGACTGGCGGCAACTTACATATTCCTTCTATACTGGCCGCCCACTTCAAATAATGCGTATGTAATCTGACCCAGAGAGCAAACTTTAGTCGCTTCCATAAGCTTTTCAAACATATTTTCATTGTGAATAGCAGCGTCCTGTACAGCTGTTAATGCTGCTTCTGCCCTGTCTTCATAGGCTTGATGAAGCTTATTCAATGTATTGATCTGTGCCTGCTTCTCTTCTTCTGTTGCCCGAATTACTTCTGCAGGTTTTATGGTAGGTGAACCTTTACTGCTTAAAAAAGTATTTACTCCTATTATTGGAAATTCACCGGTATGCTTCAAGGTTTCATAATACAAGCTCTCTTCCTGTATCTTACTGCGCTGATACATAGTCTCCATAGCACCCAGCACTCCACCGCGCTCCGTAATTCTATCAAATTCCAATAAGACAGCTTCTTCCACAAGATCTGTAAGTTCTTCTATAATAAAAGCTCCCTGTATGGGGTTTTCATTTTTAGCAAGGCCTAATTCTTTATTAATTATCAGCTGAATAGCCATTGCCCGGCGCACACTTTCTTCTGTAGGTGTTGTAATCGCTTCATCATAAGCATTTGTATGTAGAGAATTACAGTTGTCATAAATAGCATACAGCGCTTGTAAAGAAGTACGTATGTCGTTAAAGTCAATTTCTTGAGCGTGCAGCGAACGACCGGAAGTCTGTATGTGATACTTGAGCATTTGGGCTCTAGGATTTGCTCCATATTTATATTTTAAAGCTTTAGACCAAATTTTACGAGCAACACGGCCTATCACCGCATACTCCGGATCAATACCATTACTGAAAAAGAAAGAGAGATTGGGACCAAATTTATTTATATCCATCCCACGGCTTAAATAGTACTCCACAAAAGTGAAACCATTAGCCAAGGTAAAAGCCAATTGGGTTATGGGATTAGCTCCAGCTTCTGCAATGTGATATCCAGATATGGAAACCGAATAAAAGTTACGCACCTCCTGCTCAATAAAATATTCCTGAACATCACCCATAAGGCGCAAAGCAAATTCCGTAGAAAAAATACACGTATTTTGAGCTTGATCTTCCTTAAGTATATCTGCTTGTACTGTACCTCTGACCTGCTTTAAAGTTTCGGCCTTAATTTTTGAATACACCTCTGCATCTAATATCTGATCTCCTGTAACACCCAGCAACATAAGACCCAACCCATTATTACCTTCTGGCAACTCGCCTCTATACGTAGGTCGCTCCAGCCCATTTTTTTTATAAATAGCTTTTATTTTCGCTTCAACCTCATCCTCAAGCCCATTTTCTTTAATGTACTTTTCACAATTCTGATCGATTGCAGCATTCATAAAAAAGCCCAGCAACATAGGTGCAGGACCGTTTATGGTCATACTAACCGAAGTCATTGCATCACTTAAATCAAAACCAGAATACAATTTCTTAGCATCATCAAGACAACAAATAGACACCCCTGCATTACCTATTTTTCCATAGATATCAGGACGGTGATCGGGATCGTTACCGTATAGTGTCACACTGTCAAAAGCCGTTGATAACCGTTTTGCCGGCATTCCCAGACTCACATAATGAAAACGTCTATTTGTACGCTCGGGTCCACCCTCTCCTGCAAACATACGCGTAGGATCTTCACCGGTACGTTTAAAAGGGTAAAGACCGGCAGTATAGGGAAATTCACCAGGCACGTTTTCCTGCAGTACCCATTTTAAGATATCTCCCCAAGCTTGATATTTTGGCAAAGCGACTTTGGGTATCTGACTATGTGAAAGTGATTCAGTATGCGTTTCTATTTTAATTTCCTTACCACGAACTTTAAAGCTGTAGATAGGATCTTTATACCTATTAACTTTCTTTTCCCAGCCTGTGATTACCTCCCAGTTATACGGGTCAAGATTCATTTTAACCCGGTCAAATTCAGCTAAAAGAAGTTTTACTAGATCCTCATTCGTTTCTCCAGCATTTATGGAATCTTCATCCAAGCCCATTTTAGAAAGCTTTGGCTTATTGCCCAAAACAGTCTCAATGGTTTTATAAATCCCATAAAGCTTCTGTGCAACTTCTGCCTGCTCTTCAGCGGTTTTATCGTATGCTCTGTTGTTTTCTGCAATCTCTGAAAGGTAGCGAGTACGCGCTGGAGGAATAACAAAAATCTTCTCAGACATCTCATCAGAGATGATATAATCACTCTTTAAATCGGCTTTTGTGTTTTCAACGATCTCATCCATAATAGCTTTATAAAGCTTATTCATGCCTGGATCATTAAATTGAGAAGCAATGGTTCCAAAAACTGGTAGATCATCCTGAGGCGTATCCCATAGTTGATGGTTACGCATGTACTGCTTTTTTACATCACGTACAGCATCTAATGCTCCGCGTTTATCAAACTTGTTTATTGCTACTAAATCTGCAAAATCAAGCATGTCTATTTTTTCCAATTGGGTAGCAGCTCCAAATTCTGGCGTCATTACGTACAAAGACACATCGCTGTGATCCAAAATTTCTGTATCACTTTGCCCTATGCCACTGGTTTCTAAAATAATCAGATCATATTTAGCAGCTTTTAAAACTTCAACAGCTTCCTGAACATGTTTTGATAATGCGAGATTGCTTTGACGCGTTGCCAAAGATCGCATATAAACCCGAGGTGAATTAATCGCATTCATTCGAATACGGTCACCCAACAAGGCACCGCCTGTTTTTCTTTTAGAAGGATCAACCGATATAATACCGATTGTTTTCTCAGGAAAATCTACAAGAAAACGTCTTACGAGTTCATCAACTAAAGAAGATTTACCAGATCCACCAGTACCGGTTATTCCCAGTACCGGAGTTTTAGATGTTTTATTTTTAGAATGAATGGTATTCAAAGTTTCCTTAGCAACGTCAGGATAGTTTTCTGCTGACGAAATAATTCGGGCTATAGCAGTTGGATTTTTATCCTTCAACTGGTCTAGCTCACCATTTAATTCCTTACCTATGGGATAATCAGATTGCTTTACCAAATCATTGATCATTCCCTGAAGACCCAACTTGCGGCCGTCATCTGGAGAATAAATACGTGTGATGCCGTAATTCATCAACTCCTCAATCTCTTCGGGTAGTATTACACCGCCGCCGCCGCCGAAGATCTTGATATGCTCACCACCTTTCTCTACCAATAAATCCCGCATGTATCTAAAATACTCATTATGCCCACCTTGATAAGAGGTCATCGCGATAGTATGTACATCTTCTTGAATTGCAGTGTTCACAACTTCTTCAACACTTCTATCGTGACCCAGATGAATTACTTCAACACCTGTAGATTGTATAATGCGTCGCATAATATTAATTGCAGCATCATGACCATCAAAAAGGGATGCTGCTGTTACTATTCGTATTTTATTTTTTGGTTATAAGGAGCTATTTGTTCCATTCGTAAAAATATTGCTTTTGTGGGCTGCTAATTTACGAATTAAGCAATGAAGCAGCTATTATTTTAGATTATTTCAATTATCAATTAACTCCTAAAATTAGTAGATTAGCCTGTTAAATCAGCAGCAAGAGTTATGCAGAAAATTACAATTTTAATCAACTGCCCCGACCGCAAGGGAATAGTCACCAGTATCACACAATATATTCTGGAATCTGGCGGAAATATTGTTTATCTGGATCAACATGTGGATCGGGAACAAAGCATATTTTTTATGCGATTGGAGTGTGAATTTGACGCACCTAATTTTGACACTAAAGGTTTCGAAACTAAATTTGAAAATACCTTTGCAGCCGATTATAAATTGGATTACAAAATATTCGATGCCAGTTACATTCCGAAACTGGCACTTTTTGTTAGCAAATACGACCACTGTCTCTATGATATTCTGGGGCGTTATGCTTCCGGGGAATTGCAAGTGGAAATACCTGTTATAATAAGTAATCATCCAGATCTGCAGATTGTTGCAGAGCGTTTTAATATACCTTTTAAACATATTCCCGTAACAAAAGCCACAAAACCTGAGGCAGAAGCGGAGCAGGCAAGGGTAATTCGTGAGCATAATGTTGATCTAATTATCCTTGCCCGATATATGCAGATAGTTTCAGATGATTTTGTGCAGCAGTTTCCGCATCAGATTCTTAATATCCATCATTCTTTTCTGCCTGCGTTTATAGGTGCAAAACCTTATCACGCCGCCTTTAAACGTGGCGTAAAAATTATAGGTGCAACCAGTCACTATGTAACAGCAGATCTGGATGAAGGCCCTATAATTGAACAGGAGATTGTACGTGTGTCTCATATACACGCTGTAAATGATTTTATTTTGAAAGGACGTGATCTGGAAAAAATAGTTTTGGCAAGAGCCATAAAAGCCCATATTGAGCATAAAGTCTTAGTCTATGGAAACAAAACCGTCATTTTCTCTTAACAAGACCATTGTCAAATTATAAGTTCCTATATTTTTATTAATATCAGCCCTCTGTAAGGGAGTTGTGTTCATTTATTCGTAAATTTCTTTTATAAACATTTCTTTAATGAAAAAAGCCCTATTAGTTCTCGTAGTATTATGTCTAACCTCTTGTGCAGAATTGCAGGGAGTAGTAGATAATTTACCCAATCAAACGGGAGCGATCAACAATACAATGATTGCAGATGGTTTAAGGCAAGCTCTAGACATGGGGATTGACAAACAGGTAACCAAGCTTACCCAAAAAGATGGTTTTTACAGCAATCCACTTGCAAAAATCCTCCTTCCCGAGGAATTGCAAAAAGTGGATAAAACTTTGAGAAGTATAGGCTTGGGCAGTCTTGCAGATGAAGGATTAAAGGTTTTGAACCGCGCTGCAGAAGATGCTGTAGGTGAAGCCACACCTATTTTTGTAAATGCTGTAAAAGGGATAACCTTTACTGATGCTAAGAACATACTATTGGGCAATGACAGGGCAGCTACCAGCTACCTGGAGGGCCGTACTAAAACAGAATTGTACAACAAATTTAATCCTGTTATTAAAAACTCTTTTAGCAAAGTAGGTGCAGACAAAATTTGGGAGAATTTAATTAACAGATATAATCAAATACCATTGACTAATAATGTGAATCCAGATCTTACAGATTATGTTACCCAACAAGCACTGGAAGGGGTATTCACTATGATTTCTGTTGAAGAAAAAGATATCAGAACATCAATTAGTGCCAGAAGCACAGATTTATTAAGAAAGGTATTTGCCTTGCAAGATTAAAAATTAAAACATGCCTGACCAACTTAAAATAGTAGTCGCAGGACCAATTCCGCGAGATACCATATCTACCTATGAGAACGATATTATAACTCGGTATGGGTGCGTTACCCATCCGGTTATTGCATTATCTAAGTTGCTGGAAGATAACGGTACCGTTGTGCCTGTTTCTAATATTCATAAGAAGGATGAGGAGAATATTACCAATGAATTTGGGGATTATAAAAATATAGACCTAAGTGGCATCAATACTGAAGAAGACCGCGGAACTGTAATTTTCTTAAATTTTAAAGATCAAAACAATAGAGAAGAGAAACAGTTAGCCTGTATGAATCCCATAAGGCCTGTACATATTGAAGATCATTTAGATGCAGATGCCTTTGTATTTGTACCTATTACAGATTTTGAAATCTCCCTACGAACCCTGCAATACATCCATGAAAACAGCAAGGGCACCGTTATTTTTGATGCACACGGAGCAACAACAGCTATGGATGTAACGGGCCATAGACATAGAAAATTCTGGATAGACCGCGATGAATGGCTACCTTATATAGATGTGCTTAAAATGAATCTTGAAGAATCTCAGTGTATGTGGTTTGACAGGGAATATGAAAATGACATCCCATCTATTTATGATGAAAATCACACAGAACATTTGGATGATTTAGCAGAACATGTGCTAACAAAAGGAGTGTCCTACTTTTATGTAACGATGGACTCCAGAGGCTGCATTCTTTATCAACAAAAGGATGGTAAAATTATTAAAGATTGGATTGCTTCTGTGCCTGTAGCCAAGGTAGTAGATACTACAGGGTGCGGTGACTCTTTTGCAGGCGGTCTGGCCTATGGCTTTGCAAAATATAAAGACCCAATTAAGGCTGGTCAATATGCAAATATTCTAGGTGCACGTCGTACACAAGGCAAAAATTGGGATGTATTTAAAAATGCTTCTGAAACGGAGAAAATAAGAGAAGAAAATTACAGTTCCTAATCCTTGAATTTTTGCTTAATAATTTTTTAAAGATGTAATCTTCAACGTCAAGATTACACATCTTTCTAAAATATTTTGATTTCACTTCCATTATAATTTGTCCTAAGAACAAAAAAATCTCTTTATCAGATTTTTAGGAAATAAGAAAAGCTATAAAAATTAATCTTTCTTATTGAATATTAAACACTTACAATAAAACCGTACTATTTTACAAGAACAACATCCCACAGGTGTAGTGAAAATAAATCCTAAAATCAGACGCCTTTTACTAAAGATTTGTTAAAAATAGATGCCCTTTTCTTAATTAATGTTAATTAAATTTTGGACTTATCTTATAACGAACTGAAATTCAATAAGTTAAATTCATCGAAAAATTATTAAAATTTTAAAATAATTATTTATATTGTTACTAGATATAAACGAATAAACTCAACCCCCCATGGCTACCAAATTTGATTTACTTAAACTAGAAAAAAAGTACAAAAAGTTTTCTGAAAAAGCTTACAACTTACAATCTATCAATCCTGCAGAAAGTGATTACTATGCGCACAAAGCAAATAAAATTCGCCTTAAGCTGATGTTATTGAATGTGTTTACACATAATCGCCTGGCTAAAAAAAGCGTTGCTGCATAAAGTAATCATAAGATTGTAACAGTCGGCTCCCGTACCAACTGAAATAAGTTCCATTTACCAGAACGATTTGCGCATTTGTATATTTGCGTATTTCAGCGATATGTTTCTTTTTAAAAGGAAATGGTTCTGATGAAAGCAGAATTAAATCTGCATCTTGAAGTTCATTCAATTCTATTTCAGGATATCTGCTTTCGCGATTTGAAAACATATTTTCTAATTTCATTAGCTTCAATAAGGAGTTAATAAAATTATTATGTCCAGCCACCATCCAGGGGCTGCGCCAAATCATATATGCAACTTTCTTTGGACATTTCGAACTGATATGTTTTTTAAACTGCTTTTCCTTAATCTTTAGCTCATTGAGTAAATTTTGAGCCTTTTCAACTTGATTGAATATTAACCCATATTGGGTCATCATTTCATAGGCTTCTTCTAAAGTCTTTACTTCAGAAACATGTGTCGGGGCAATGGCTTCACAGGCGGAAACTATCTCTTGTGTGTTCTCCTCCTTATTGCACAAGATAATATCCGGTTTTAATTGCCTAATCTTATCTATATCTATCTTCTTGGTACCACCCACAACAACTTTCTCTTTTCTTAAATGCTCCGGAAATACGCAGAATTTTGTTACCCCTAAAAGTTTATTCTCCAGACCTAGATAAACTAACAATTCTGTTTGACTGGGAACTAAACTAACAATGCGTGAAGGTTGATCTAATTGGACAGATCTGCCCAGCTGGTCTTTGATAATTTCCATAAATTTAATTTAAGTAAATCTCAGGAAACAAAATAAATCTCTATCGATTATTGAGAATTGCAGCCATCTGTTGTTGAAGTTCTTCTGCCTTTTCTGCCGCTGCTTTGGCAAAGTTTTTTTCATTAGAAGCATATATTATGCCTCTTGAAGAATTTATTAGAAGACCTACACGATCATTCATACCATATTTGCAGACCTCTTCAAGACTTCCGCCTTGAGCACCTACACCGGGAACCAATAGAAAAGAATCTGGAACGATTTTTCTTATATCTTCCAGATATTGTGCTTTTGTAGCACCAACCACATACATTAAATTGTGGCTGTTCTTCCAAGTTTTTGAAATACGAAAAACAGTTTTATAAAGCTCATTGTCGCTTTTTAACTTTTGCGTTTGAAAATCATAAGCGCCAGGGTTTGAGGTCAAAGCCAAAAGAATGGTACTCTTACCTTCAAAAGCGAGAAAAGGTTCTACCGAATCTTTACCCATATAAGGTGCCACGGTAACCGAATCAAAAGATAAGTCCTGAAAAAAAGCCTTAGCATACATAGCAGAAGTATTGCCTATATCCCCACGTTTAGCATCTGCAATTGTAAAAATATCCGGATGATTTTCATTAAGATAATCTATGGTTTTTTTTAATGCTTTCCATCCAGCTATACCATAGGCCTCATAAAAGGCGATGTTAGGCTTATAAGCTACTGCTAAGTGATGTGTGGTATCAATTATCTCTTTATTAAAAGCAAAAATGGGGTCTTCTTCTTGTAGAAGATGTGTAGGAATTTTATCGAGATCGACATCCAAACCTATACAGAGAAAAGACTTCTTTTTGTGTATTTGATCAACAAGAACCTCGGTATTCACAATTGCTTATATTAAAAAGTTTCGCCTGCTTCTCTGAGCTTCTCTGTGTTACTTACTAATTGAAGTTCATCAATTATTTTCTGAATATCACCATCTATGATATTTGAAAGGTCGTATAACGTGAGGTTAATACGGTGATCTGTCACACGGCCCTGCGGATAGTTATAGGTGCGTATTTTTGCACTCCTATCTCCACTGGTCACCATAGAACCACGCTTTGCAGCCTCTTCTTCCTGACGTTTTGCCAACTCTAGATCATAAAGTCTGGAACGTAAAACCTTAAAAGCCTTCTCCTTATTTTTATGTTGGGACTTTTGATCCTGACATTGCGCAACCAGACCAGTAGGTACGTGTGTTAAACGCACGGCAGAATATGTGGTATTTACAGATTGTCCTCCTGGTCCAGAAGAACAGAAATAATCTATACGTACATCTTTTGCATCTATTTCTACATCAAATTCTTCTGCTTCTGGAAAAACCATAACGGTTGCCGCACTGGTATGAACCCTTCCTTGAGTCTCTGTTTGAGGAACACGCTGTACACGATGCACCCCAGCTTCAAACTTGAGTGTACCATAAACATCGTCACCTGTGATTTCCATCTGGATTTCCTTAAATCCGCCACTGGTACCTTCACTAAAATCTATCGTGCTTGTTTTCCAGCCTTTGCTTTCGCAGTATTTAGTGTACATTCTATAAATATCACCTGCAAAAATACTTGCTTCATCTCCACCGGTTCCCGCCCTAATTTCCATAACGGCATTCTTGCTGTCTTCTGGATCTTTAGGCACAAGCATCATTCTAACCTTCTCCTCTAGAACAGGCAAAGCTTCTTTTGCTTCATCCAACTGCATTTTTGCCATCTCGACCATCTCTGCATCACTTCCATCTGCAATAATCTCTTCTGCTTCCTCTATACGTTGTTTCAGCTTAATATATTCTTCACGTTCGTCCATCAAGGCCCTAAGGTCCTTATATTCCTTATTTAACTCGATATAACGCTTCTGATCATTTATTATATCTGGTTGAATGATTAGATCATTTACCTCGTCAAAACGCTGCTTTATAAAATTTAATCTGTCTAACATGTAGTATTCAAAATTGAATGCGAATTTAAGCTTTTCTGAGCAATATATATTGAGGATTAAGTTTTCATTGAGATATTACCGAGTGGTATAATACAAATTTTAAGACCTGATTTATTTCCTTTTAATACCGTATTTATATTATGATTATTAAATATAAATAAAATTTAAAAAAATAATCTTTCAAGTTAGAAATTCTCTCATTTGAGTTAAATCATACTTCAACAGTTGTGTACTTTAGCCCTACATAAAAACACTAACCATAACACCTTAAATCATGTTACGTTGGACGACAGTTTTCGCTCTTCTGGCAATAATTTCGGCGATTTTTGGATTTGGAAATATTATAAATGGTTCCGAGCCCATTGCTAGATTTTTATTAATAATTTTTGTTATGTTCTATTTTATATTCCTTATCCCCCAAGGAAGCAATAAAATTGAATGATTTAAAACTTACTGAATGAGAAATTAACAATTAATCTCAGTTGGATAGTAGCATTTAGAGGATTAGGGGCCTTTTATTTGTCGATGTTTAGTACTATTCAATTCTAAATGCCGCGTTCGCTTGGATGCGGCATTTTTCATTTAACCAACTTTTCTATTTATTTAATTCACTCTAATTTTTTCATAGTAATAGAGTTAAAAATTTAATGATTGAAGTCAAAGGAACTTCATCAATGTATCTAAATTTGGGTATGGTTATTTGCTCATTGTTGAGGATGAAAACTACAAAATGCTGTAAAATACTGATTGCTTTTACACATAGAAATATAGTCTCAGCATAAAAATTGATAGATAAGCTTACTAACCAATCATTTATTCAATTTTGCAATGAAAAAGAGGTACTTACAAAAGCACCTCTTTTTCTATTTTGTAACTAAAGCTCTTATTCCGTTTAAAGGGCGTTAGTTATATTCAAAGGAAATACATTATAATTTATACAAGTTATAAGTCAATCATTTTTTTCTAAAATGAGTAAAAAGACTCAACCGTTCTCCGGCAATGTCTGTTAACTTGTCATCTGCGTTGTATTCTTCATCCAGCGTTTTTCGTAATTTCTCAGCAATTTCCACATACCCAAGCTCTAGAGCAAAGTGCACTGCAGTATCATAGGCTGCAATTTCATAATGCTCTATAGATCTAACATGTGCAAGAAGTCCTGCATTTAGAACTTGTTGAGAGTTTTCTTCTTCAATAAAATTTTTTGCAGTACTTATTAGACCTTCGAATCCTTGACAAGAATGACCTTCAAAATCTATTTGCAACTCATCACAAATAAGTCTGACTCTTGCTTTATGAATACGTGTTTCTTCTATATGATCATTTAATGCTGTATTTAACATCACATCATTTGTCACATTTAACATGCTGGGAAAAATATTTAAAATTTGCTCCTCGGTGCTATATAAATCTTTAAGATGATTCTCAAATAAATCATTCAACGTTTTCATTACTATCTATTTAAATTTCAGATTGATGTAAATTAATTAGCCCAGTTGCTTCGCCCATTCTGTTTTCTATAAGTCCCATCTGCACCCGCAACAAATGCTCTATTTTATGAGGAATGGGATGTACGCGCAAAATGGATTTATACTCCTTAATATTCTGGGCATCTTGATCAAGACTCTGGGCCAGCAACTCACTACAATCGTGATATTTAAAAGAATCTATCAGTTGTAACAAAGCCCGTTTTAAAACAGTTACGGTTCCATCAGAATTTGCAGTTTCTACTCCAACATATCTAAGCAACGCCATAAGTTCCAGAGAAAATTTGCCTCGTAAAATTGCTTGCTGTTTAAAGTAGGATTTTAATTCGTCGTATTCATCTACAAGATCTGTAGCGTGAGTGTAGAAATTTTCAGAATGTTTATTTTTATCTAATAAATCCTGAATTCGCCTTATTAAGAATATTGAATTGGACATTTCTTTTATTTTAGTTTGAAATTTTTCATTCTAAAAATAATAAGTCGGTCAAAAAAGGATTGACTGAAATAATCTAAAAATTAACTTAAAAGAGAACTTTTAAAATTTAAATACAGTAATCAACAACCTGATCCTAGGTATAATAGCTATTTAAAAACAAATAATTAAAAAACCTCTTTATTATGCAAAGAGCATTTTTAATTTAATTGTGGCTTTCTAACTTATATTAGTATTAAAAGACAGTGTTTTAAAGGGTTTCTCTAATCTTATCCTGATATTCTTTGGGAGAAAAATGGTATTTATTTTTAAATATTTTAGAGAAATAACTACGACTTGTAAAACCTACCGCATATACGATTTCTGAAATACTCAACTCATTTGCCTTTATTAACTCTGCTGCCTCTATTAACCGAACATTTCTAATATAATCTACTACAGTCCTATTGTAGAGTGCCTTAAAAGACTCCTGTAATTTACCGGGAGATAAGCCACTTCTTGCTGTTAAACTCTTTATTCTATGAGGCGCAGAGAAGTTTTCCCTAATAAAGGAGGAAAGCTCCTGGGCTTTGGCCAATTGCTTTTTAGAAATATGGCCATAAGGATTATTATTATCTAAATCATCTAGATATTGCTGAATCTGTAGCGATAAAATAAAATGAATCTGCCCATCTACAAGAATTTTTCTTATCAGCCCATCTTGGTTAATATCCTGGAAAAAGCGAATATTCTCCGCGATTTTAAGGTTATAGGTTCCAGAATGGGTGAGAGAGTCATCGTGCTTGTTCATAAAAAGATCCTTTAATGGCTCTTCTACAAAATCTTGATAATTTCTATGTTTTAGAAATAACTCTCGATTAAGTTTTATGATATTTAAAGAAACTTTTTGATTTTTATTAAAACACAGTTCTAGACTGGGCTTTGGCCCACTGTATAAAATTACTGATTGAAAATCATCAATATTAAGCCACTTAGAATCCTCATCAAACCGTTGAAGAATCTCCCCTTCTAAACAGTAAAAAAAATACAAAGGGTTAAGATCCTGAGTGTTTATTTTAATGGTTACATCTTTTTTAAAGCATACATCATATTCAATTAGGCTCACCCCACCTTGGACTGGTGTAATTCTGATTTTTCCATCACCCATTTTACCGTCCAGCAGTAACACAAATTCGTCATTTTTATCTGATATTTCTCCACCCAGCTTCGCCTGAATTTTTTTTACATAATCATGTGCAGAAATATTTGCGTTAATTTTAATAGTATGCATAAAAGGGTCCCCTTTTTTGTTTTTGGTTGTGGTTAAACTGAAAATCTGCTTAACTAAGATTAAAGATGCGTCAACCCTTTGTTACTTATTAACTCAATTATAAGGATGATTAACACTAAACAATAACTACTGTTATTTTAAGAGTATTTTAACATTTATAGCGGGTATAGGAGTGGTTTTAAGTCCTGAAAAGCCTTGGGAGTAAGAATTAGCACACAATAAGGCACAATTATTGACAAGTAATAATTGAATTGTTTTTAATATTGAACAAACCCTATAGTATAATTTATAATAATATTTCTCGCTCGTTTATAGAAGAAAATATGTGAAAAGGGTAATTCTATGAAAGTCTAACGTTTTTGGAATTTTTGATTTAACTTAAACACCAAATTTTTCATTCTTAAATTCACTGGGGCTCACGCCAAATTTCTCTTTAAAAATTTTAGAAAAGTAGCTCTTACTACTTATACCCAATTGGTTAGAAATTTCAGTTATATTCATTTCTGTAGTTAAAAAAAGATGCTTTGCTTTTTGCATCCTTAGATTCTGAATATATTCATTTATGGTTTTATGATACATTAATCTAAAACACTCCTGCAGTCTATTTACATTCGTATATAAACGTTGTGCCAGATCTGCTATAGTGGGAAGATTCATAAACTCTTCTTCTATAATTATCACTGCTTTTTCTACTAAAACAATCTCCTGCTTGGTCATGAAAGTCGTGTTCTCATAATCTGCAATCTCATTGCTGTATTCTTCTAATTGAAGAGTTAGAAGTTCAAACAATTTACCTTTAATATAAAGAGCTCTTAAAAACCCTTTTTTCTTACAGATAATTATATCCTTAAGCAATTCAAGCAAATCCAGACCAAAATGACCATTGTGATAGAAGGTGTTTACTGCATAAATATCCTTAAGAACGGCATATAGTTCGCGTTCTAGCGTCAAAAAATCAAAATCAAAATTTTCTTGAAATTTAGCTCGATCTATTTCTATGTTTACAATCTCCAATTTTTCCCTTACCGGAAAAGTAATTGTATGACTGGTATGATAATTACCAGCAACTATGATTTTTTTAAACTCATCTATATAATATGGTGTCACATGATGTTCAAAACCGTGACGCAATTTACCTTTTAAGGTATAGATAAAACGCAACGGGTGATTACTGTTTGCTTTATAAACAAAGCACAGTTCTTCAAAAAATGTAAGATCAAAATGTATGTAGTTAATACCAGTCTTGTAGAGTATAAATTCAATATGCCCTTTTCCTAGATGAGAAGGCAAATTAATTTTATATAAACCATGCTCATTATTTATGTTTGAGTCCAGTTGTTCTGCCAACTGCTCTAATCCTCTTAGGTCTGGTTCTCCACTAATTACTATGGTTTTCATGGTTGTTTTTAATCTTATAAAATGATTACTTTCAACCAATTATTCCGGTCAGCGCACATTATATCTTAGGAATGTACAACTAATTAACAGCAACAGTTAACACTATTCGTTATAACTACCGTTATATAATGTTATATTTTAAAATAATTAGAATCATTTTAAAATAATATTTAAGAAGAATCAAGAACTGACTTCCAATTAATTAGAAAAACAAATTAAAATATGTTCGTTTACGACTTTTGGTAAGCTGTAGATCAGAGATGTTTGAAAAAATTATAAATTAACACTAAAGATTGTTATTTGTGTTACTAAATAATCGATCAAAGACCTTAAGCCCCTAAGAAGACTCCCAATTCCCTCGAAAAACGGAGAAAATCGCAGAATAATACAAGGCTAAACCAGTTTTTAATTAATTCTAAAATAAAAAAGGTCCACCTATAATGGTGAACCTTTTAAGTGACCCCTCAGGGATTCAAACCCCGAACCGCTGGAGCCGAAATCCAGTGCTCTATTCAGTTAAGCTAAGGGGCCCAGTATATTTTACTACGCTAATTTTGCCTTTACGATACCAGATATAGTTTTGCCATCTGCCTTACCGGCGAGTTTCTGAGAAGCTAATCCCATTACCTTTCCCATATCCTGCATACCTTTTGCACCTATTTGTGCAATAATATCCTCAATAACTTTAGAAATCTCCTTCTCCCCCATTTGCTCGGGTAAAAACTGAGCAATAACTTCAGCCTGCGCTAATTCTGGTTCTGCAAGATCTTCTCTTCCCTGCTCCTTATAGATAGCTGCACTATCTTTACGCTGCTTTACCAGCTTTTGAAGTAGTTTTAATTCTTGATCTTCGGTGATTTCCTCTTTGGCACCACTTTCTGTCTGAGCCAATAAAATAGCCGATTTGATTGCGCGTAATGAAGTTAAAGCATTTTGATCTTTTGCCTTCATCGCTTCTTTCATAGCGGTCATTACTTCTGCCTGTAAACTCATAATAGTTCCAAAATATTTAGGTCTGCGAAGATACGCATATTTAATATTAGCGACGAAATTTTGTATCTACAAATTTAACTCCCATCTGTCTTCTGCAGTGCTGCATTTAACATCCCTATAAAAAACAAATCCCGGTAACCAGGGGGCAGTTACCGGGACAATTACTAATAGACCATAGCACTAGTCTACGTTATCGTGTAAAAATGAATTGTTACTACGCAATTGCACCTCATCATTACCATCTGTACCTAAAGTAGTACGGGATATTTTTCCCTGTGTAGAAGGATTATCATCTAAGCTAACCCCCATACGCTTGTAGGCAGGCTGCTTTTCTATCTCTTCTATACGGGCATGATTATTATTAAACTTGTAATTGAACTCCTTCATCATACGCTTGCGTTCTGCTGCACGCTCCGTTAAAAGTTGAGAGATGGGACTGTTCATAGGATCCTCCTCTTCTTTAACATCGGCTGTTTCTGGATTTGGCGCAACGGTTCTTTTTTCAAAAACTATAGGCTCCTCTTCCTGCATTTCAGGCTTATCTTGAGGCTTTGCTTTATTGAGCTTTTCTTCAATTTCCATATAGTCATCAAGACTGTAACGCTTTTCCTGGCCGTCATTAAATTCTGTCACAGGTACAACCTCGATAGCATTGTTTACCTCAATATTTCTCACATCATCTTCACGTAGATCATAGATAACTTCATCATCATCCTTTTCTTCCTGCTGTTCACGTGAACCTTTATTTTTTTCTTCATTTAAAGGAAGATCAAAAGACAGGGTAAATTGCTCTTCTTCTACATCAAATGAAGTTGTTACTTCCTCTTCCTGAGGTTCATTTATACTTACGATTTGAAAATCTTCTTCTTCCTCAGCTTGATAATCTATAACCTCTTCATAAATCACCTGAATATCACGAATCAAATCTGTAGTAGGAATTAATTCCATACCCTTATTTTCCTTCTTCTTTTCTGGCTTAGGATCGAGCATTAAATCCATAGGCTCATCAGAATCATCCAAAGTATGAACAACAACAGGCTTTTCTGGCTTAGGTTCTTCTTCTTTTACCGGTTTTGAAAAATTAATAGGCCCTCCATTACTTTTGGGAGAAAGGTTATGTTGTGCCTTTTGCTCATCCTCCAGTGTATGGATTATTTTTTTTGTTTCAGTATTTACGATTTCATTTTGTTGTTCAACGTTAAAACCCGTGGCAATAATTGTAACTGAAATAGCATCTCCTAAATTCTCATCTTCACCTACACCCATAATAATGTTAGCACTGTGACCTGCCTCATCTTGAATGTGATCGTTGATCTCCCCTATTTCATCTATTGTAATCTCCTCACTACCAGAAACGATAAGCAACAATACGTTTTGAGCTCCGGTAATTTTATTATCATTAAGTAAAGGGGAATCCAATGCTTTACGAATTGCATCTGTAGCACGACTTCCACCGCTGGCGTGAGCACTACCCATTATTGCGGTACCACTGTTACTTAGGACAGTTTTAGCATCACGCAAGTCAATATTTTGTGTATAGTGATGGGTAATTACTTCTGCTATACCTCTAGATGCCGTAGCCAATACTTCATCTGCCTTGCTAAACCCTGCTTTAAAGCCCAGATTACCATAAACTTCACGTAGTTTGTTATTGTTTATGACTATTAAGGAATCTACATTAGCTCGTAAACGTTCTACACCTATTTGAGCTTGCTCATTACGCATCTTTCCTTCAAATTGAAAAGGAATGGTAACAATACCCACCGTAAGAATATCCATCTCCTTGGCCATTTTAGCAAGTACTGGTGCTGCTCCTGTACCGGTACCACCGCCCATACCTGCAGTGATAAATACCATTTTTGTATTTACCCCAAACATTTGCTTGATTTCCTCTGTACTCTCTATGGCAGCTTTCTCACCAATATCTGGATTTGCCCCTGCCCCAAGTCCTTCGGTAAGGCTTACACCCAACTGAATTCTGATAGGTACAGGACTGTTTTCCAATGCCTGTGAATCTGTATTGCAGACTACAAAATCTACTCCTTTTATTCCCAATTGAAACATATGGTTTATGGCATTGCTACCACCACCACCAACGCCAATTACTTTGATGACGTTACTTTGATTCTTTGGTAAATCAAACGAAATGTTTTCAAAATCTGTGTTGCTCATAATATGTTATTTTACCCCGTTTATTGCTATTCTTCTGGTTGATTAATCTTTAATCTATTCTGCATTGTCTAAAAAGTCCTTAAACTTTTCAGCCCATTTATCAAATATGCTTTTTCTTTCTTTTTTTGCTTCTGGCACTTCAGGCTCGTCTTCATAGCTCTCTTCTTCTTGAGATACTTCCTGAGCTTCTACTTCATCTTCTACAATCGCTGTATCCTGAGGTTCATCTGCTCTATGTATTTTGTGCTCAAGACTATTCATAACAAGCCCTACCGCCGTAGCGTATAATGGACTCGTGGTTTCTGAATCGCTATCTCCAGCAAGATGCTCATTAGGAAACCCTATACGCGTATCCATACCGGTAATATATTCTACCAGCTGTTTAAGGTGTTTTAACTGAGACCCGCCACCTGTTAAGACTATACCTGCAATAAGTTTCTTTTTTTGCTCTTCGTGACCGTAATTTTTTATTTCCAGATAAACCTGCTCCACTATCTCCACTACTCGAGCGTGAATAATTTTCGATAGATTTTTAAGAGTGATTTCTTTAGGCTCCCTTCCTCTTAATCCAGGAATGGAAACTATCTCATTGTCTTTATTTTCACCGGGCCACGCAGAACCAAATTTGATTTTAAGCAATTCTGCCTGCTTCTCAATTATAGAGCACCCTTCTTTGATATCTTCTGTAATTACATTTCCACCAAAAGGGATAACAGCAGTGTGACGTATTATACCGTCTTTAAAAATCGCAAGATCTGTGGTTCCTCCACCTATATCTATTAGCGCTACGCCTGCTTCTTTTTCCTCCTGACTTAAAACCGCATTAGCCGAAGCCAAAGGTTCTAATGTTATTTTATCCAGGTTTAATCCGGCGCTTTTTACGCACCTTCCTATATTTCTTATGCTCGAAACCTGACCCACAACCACGTGGAAATTAGCTTCAAGTCGTCCGCCATACATCCCAATAGGTTCCTTTACCTCTGCCTGTCCATCCACTTTATATTCCTGTGGTAGAACATGAATAATTTCCTCCCCAGGAAGCATAACCAGCTTATGTACTTGATTGCAAAGCAAATCGATGTCTTTGGCATTTATAACCTCATCTGCATTAGCACGGGTTATATAATCACTATGTTGCAAACTGCGTATATGTTGTCCCGCAATACCTACAACCACATCTTCAATCTTAATTCCAGAAACGCTTTCGGCCTCTTGAACAGCTTGTTGAATAGACTGGATTGTCTGAGTAATATTATTTACCACACCACGATGTACCCCAAGACTTTTAGACTTGCCTATTCCCAGGATTTCAAGTTTATGATACTCGTTGTATCGGCCAATCATGGCGACGATTTTGGTAGTACCAATATCTAATCCTACTGCTATGTCCTTATCCTCCATAACTTATTTTTTAGTACCTACAACCTGACCCTTAAATCTTAGGTCCACATTACTGTACGTTTCTAAACTCTTATCTTTTAAAGCCTTCTGATAAAAAGCCTTATAATTATTAAACTTGGCCTCTAAACCTTCTATCTTGCCCAATGCAATCTCATAATCCATAACTCTCGGGCTCAAATTATAGTTCCCTTTAGAATTACGCGCTATCCCCACAATCTGCTTATTTAAAAAATCATCACTTTTAATATAAAGCAGTAAAGGATAAACTTCTGCTAGTTTATCTGCTCCTAAACCTTCTATTAAAGGTACTCGAGCCGAATAATTAGCCGAAAGGGGCATTGCACTACCGGTCTCGTCAATGTAAAAGGGGTTCTTTGCCTGAACGCGCGCTATAGGTTTACGCTGCTTCACATTTGCACCTATCACCCCATCTAATGTGAGGTAAACATCTGCATCTGCGATCATTGCATTGGAATCCAACCGATTTTCCAATTCTTTCAAAACTAAAATTTCTTTTCCTTGACCCGCAAGTGGTTGATTATTTTGTATTAACAATTTATTAACCGCATCAGTTGTTATAAATATATTTTCTGCCCCTTCAAAATCAATACGCGTGTTTACAATTTTGCGCGTTGCATTACGATGATTGGCAAAAGCCAAAAGAAAGCCACTAAAGACGACTACAGCTAACATTTTTATGTAGAACCAATTCACTTTCATCGCGTTAATGTTTTGGTTACTTTTAATATTTCATCGCCTATATCACCGGCTCCCAGCATCACCTGAATTCTGGCATCAGACTCCTTCATCCATTTAACCAGATTTTCCTTAGAACTTTTACGCTTTTTAGAAACAGTAATCAAATCGAGCAGGGCATTCGAGTCTACACCTTTTATGGGCTCTTCGCGTGCAGGATAGATGTCTAAAAGTATTACTTCATCAAACTGGGAAAGACTGGTTGCAAATTCTTTCATAAAATCCCGGGTTCGACTAAAAAGATGGGGTTGAAAAACAACCAAAGCCTTTTCTCCAGGATACATTTCCTTTACAGATTGATACACCGCATCTATTTCTGTAGGGTGATGCGCATAATCATCTATTAAAACAAGTTCCTCAGTTTTAATACGGTACGTAAATCTTCTGTTTACGCCCTTAAAGTTCATTAAAGCCTCGGCAAGACTTGAGGTTGGGATACCAAAATTTATCGCCATAGCCAAGGCTGTAACAGCATTTGACAGGTTGTGCCTGCCGGGTAGGTTAATCAGTAAATCTTCAAGAATACCTTTGGGATGATGCAGATCAAATTGATATGCCCCATCAGTTATTCTAATATTTTTAGCGCTATATTGAGAGTTATCGTCAACTCCTACTGTAATCCCTTTTAAATCCAGACCTTGCTGAACAAAAAGAGTGCCGCCAAGTTTTACCTGAGAAGCAAACGTTCTGAAACTTTCTTGCAAAACCGTAACATCCCCATAAATATCGAGGTGATCTGCATCCATAGAAGTGATACAGGCGATATTGGGATACAGTTGTAAAAAAGAACGGTCAAATTCATCTGCTTCAACCACAATTACCTCATTACCCTTTTGAATAAGATTGCTTTTGTAGTTCTCTGCTATACCTCCTAAAAAGACGGTAACGGGAACACCTGTTTCGGCTAGAATATGGCCTAAAATACCAGTAGTGGTGGTTTTGCCGTGTGTTCCTGCAACGGCTAGACAGAATTTCTCTTTAGTTAACCATCCAAGAACTTCAGATCGTTTTTTTATGGTATAGTGACCTTCTTTAAAGAAGGTTAATCCTCTATGCGTATTGGGAACTGCTGGGGTATATACCACCAGTGTCTCCTTATTATTTTTAATTTTCGCCGGAATTAAATCTACAGCATCATCATAGGTTATATCAATTTCTAAAACCTCTAAGGATTTTGTTATTCGGGTGGGAGTTTTATCATAACCGTACACCTTTTTCCCTGTTGTATGGAAATAGTGCGCCAAGGCACTCATCCCGATACCACCTATCCCGATGAAATAAATATTTTTTATGTGATCCAGCTCTTTCATTTTTATCTGGTAATCGTATTCGATTTTTCTTTATTCAGTAATATTTCAATTTGATCAACGATATCATTTGTGGCGTTTGGCAAAGCCAAACTTTTAATATTCCTGCTCAAAATATCTTGCTTGTTTTCATCCTTAACAAGCTGTGTAAACACACCATCAAATTTTTGTCTCAAGTCCTTTTCGGCAATCATTAATGCTGCATCTTTCTTTACAATAGACTCTGCATTCTTGGTCTGATGATCTTCGGCAACATTAGGAGAAGGTATAAACACGACAGGTTTACCTACAATGCACAATTCTGACACAGATCCTGCTCCTGCCCTGCTTATTATAAAATCTGCCGCAGCATAGGCCAGATCCATACGATCTATATAGGGAAGTACGTGCACATGTTCTAACGCACCCACATTCTTATATTGTTCATAATATAATTTTCCGGTCTGCCAGATTACCTGAATATCGTGATTAAGAATAAACCTCAATTTATCCCCTATAAGTTTGTTGATTTCTCTTGCCCCCAAGCTTCCACCTAAAACCAACAATGTTTTTTTCTTCGGGTCTAGATGAAATTGTTTTAGTCCTGCATCTCGTTTACCAGAAACATCAATTAAATCCTGACGCACCGGGTTGCCGGTTTTCACTATTTTATCCTGCGGAAAAAATTTCCCCATATTGTCATAGGCCACACAGACTTTTTGCACTTTTTTACCCAAAAGCTTATTGGTAATTCCCGCAAAGGAATTTTGCTCCTGAATAAGGGCAGGAACTTTAAATCGTGTTCCCATCTCCAGCAGTGGTCCACTTGCAAAACCACCTGTGCCAATGACAGCATCTGGCTTAAATGCTCGTACAATTCTTGCCGATTTAATAAGACTACTTCCCAATTTTAACGGGAATGCCAAGTTGGACCAGGTTAGTTTTCTCTGAATTCCTGAAATCCACAGTCCTTCAATCTTATAACCCGCTTTTGGCACTTTTTCCATCTCCATTCTATCCTTAGAGCCTACAAACAGGAATTCTGCCTGCGGATACTTTACTTTTAAAGCATCTGCAATTGCTATCGCCGGATAAATATGTCCGCCAGTGCCGCCTCCTGATATGATGAACTTAAATGGTTTCACTTAGGATATCTAATGGGTTTAATTCGTTTTCTTCTTTTAAACGTATTTCTTCACGTTTTGCACTTACACTTAACACAATCCCTATTGCAAGGCAAGTCATCCAGATTGACGTCCCTCCACTACTTACTAGCGGCAATGTCTGTCCCGTTACCGGGAATAATTCTACCGCAACAGCCATATTAATCAATGCCTGAAATATGATGGGGAGTCCTACTCCTACTGCCACCAGCTTTCCGAAAATTGTTGGGGATTTGTGTGCAACAACTACTATTCTAAAAAGCAGTAATAAGTAGAGCAGCATTAAACTAAGCCCACCCACAAGTCCAAATTCCTCTACAATAATTGCATAAATAAAATCTGAAGAAGATTGAGGCAGAAAGTTTTTTTGAACACTTTTTCCAGGGCCTAATCCTACGACTCCGCCAGTTGCAATAGCTATTTTAGCTCGCTCTATTTGATAATCTCCTTCTGTATCTTCATCGTTAGAAAAGTTATCAATACGGCTCATCCAGGTATCTACCCTGTTAGGAAATAAACCCGGAAATGCTTTTGCCGTTAAAACAAATAGCGCAAGAGCAAGAATACCCACTCCTACAATCGCGCCAAGGTATTTAATAGGATAACCTCCTAAAAATACAAGTGTGATGGTCATCACAAAAATTATCGCAGTGGTAGAAAAGTTAGCCGGTAATATAAATGCAAGAATTAGTCCAACCGGCAACCATAAAGGGATTATGCTTTCTTTAAATGATATTGTTTCATCTTTAATTTTAGACAGATAACGCGCGACATATACCATTAGTACAACCGCTGCCAATGTAGATGTCTGAAAAGTCAATCCCACAAATGGCACTTTAATCCATCTACTGGCATTAGCCCCTTCCATCGTAGTGCCTTGGGCTAATGTCACTAATAACAAAAGAATTATCACAGGCAACATGATAATAGAGAGCCCTTTAAAATAATGATAAGGCACTTTATGCACCCCAAAAATAATTGCGAATCCTAAAATCAAATGAACCAAGTGACGCAGTAAAAACTGAAGCGTATCTCCATTACCGTATAAATAGGCCAGATTACTGCTGGAGCTATATACCGGTAAAAAGGAAAACAAGCCCAAAAAGGCAACCACAGCCCATATGGCCCGATCCCCTTTCAGATTTTTAAATATGTTTTTACTTGTTGCCAATTCTCTTTAAAATTTTAGTGTATTATAAATTGCGTACAGCTTCTTTAAACTGTCTCCCCCTGTCTTCGTAATTCTCAAACAGATCAAAACTTGCACAAGCTGGAGACAACAAAACATTATCTCCTTTATCTGCAAGTTTGTAGGCAATCTTCACAGCTTCAGAAATGGATTGAGTTTCAATAATTACCTCTACCATATTTGAAAAGTTCTGCATGAGTTTTTTATTATCTACACCTAAGCACACTATTGCCTTTACCTTCTCATTAACTAATGGGAAAAGATCTCTATAATCATTGCCTTTATCCACCCCTCCTACAATCCATACGGTAGGGGAAGACATACTGTCCAGAGCATAAAAAGTGGCGTTTACATTAGTCGCCTTGGAGTCGTTTATATACTGTACATTGTTAATTTTAAGTACATGCTCCAATCTATGCTCCACACCCTGAAAACCTTCCAGGCTCTCG
>CAXBEL010000007.1:0-44766 GCA_963974735.1 uncultured Flavobacteriaceae bacterium
AGTCGCTTTTTTTATAGTTTTTAAAGATTTATACTAAATCTTCTTCTCCGTACTTAATAAGTGTTTTCATAATTAGCCTTTTATTAGGTTATGATAGACAAAATATGTCAGTTATTACATTTTAATTACTGCAATATATAGTTTAAATTATATAATATAACGCATTTAACTATATTTTATTCTATTCCAAAAGTAATGCCAAATCCTTGATATGGCAATATTAAGCCTTTTCTGTGAATTCTATTAATCTTTCTATCATGTTCTACATGTACTCTTTCAAAACTATCAACCAATCCTACATTAAAAAAAGACACATCTATATTTTGAGGATAACTGATACTAACATTCATTCCTTCTGTAATCTTACTTACTCTAAATATCTTAAAATTATCATCATTAATGCAATATTCTCTTCTTTCTTTTGTTTCAACTCTAAAATTTGATTTGTTTTTAACGACAGTTTTAAAAGTATAACCTTTATCATGTTCATTATTAAAAGGCACTTTTTTTACGTCTTTTAAACGATCTTCTCCATCTACCTTAAAAAATAGTCTTTCATTGATAAGCTCCCCTAGTTCAGGCTTTTTATCAATTTTAAAATACCCGTCCAAAATAGCTTCGGTTTCTCCTTTCGCTAAAATTACATCAAAACTGAAATTTTGAGTAAATTTTATAATTTTATTGCTTGTAAACTCTTCTATATTAAGGGTGTATAAAAAATCTTTGTAATAATAAGCGTGATCAGTTGGAAAATAATTTGTTAAAATAATATTTTCCAGTTCTTTACTTATATTCGGAAATTTCTTATTATATACACTTCTAGAAACCTTTCGCCAAAGAGTTGGTAAATCATTTCTATTTTCAATAAATTTGGTTCCTAATACTATTTTTTCAATTTCTGTTTTAAAGATGCCGGTGAACTGAATAGATTTTAAAACTACTGCAAATACTCCAGAAGACAGGACAGACAATCCAATTTTCTCTAATATTTCCTGCATATATAAATTAAATGTTTTCCATGTAGACATGTATAGAATGAGAATCCCTATAATTAAAAGTATCCAAAATAAATTATTATAAATTTTACCTTGGAGTTTATCTTTTTTAGATTTGGACATTTTATAGAATTTAATTTATTGAAGAGACAATACTATAAATTTAACAACTACCCAATTAGGGATATCAATAGCATAATTTGAGTATAAATTAATTAGGACTATTTAGGTATATAATATAATCAAAAATCTAAAATCCATCATTAAGAAGTTTCTTCTTCTTTTCAGCTATAGAAATTTCGATTATTGGAGTGTCTGAAATTCTTGATTTGATACTTGTTGCTGATGTTTAGCTCGCTCACAATTACTGAAAAATAATAATACTGGCTAAAAATATGTTTTTCACTTCCATTGTTTAAAGGGCTCTTTGCTCAATTGTGAATTGTAGTAACGTATATCGCCTGTGACTTCAGTTCCAATCCAATCTGGGATTTCAAAGCTTTCTTCTGGATCGCTCAATTCTATTTCAGCAACCAGAAGGCCTTCATTATCCCCGTAAAATTCATCAACTTCATAGGTGTGTTTGCCCTTCTTTATTTCATATCTGGTTTTATCAATCACACCCTCTTCACAGAGCTGCATTAACGAATTTGCTTCGGTTAAATCAATTTCTTTTTCCCATTCAAAACGGGTCGTTCCGCTTTCATCCGCTATACCTTTTATAGTCAGAAATCCTCTATTGCCATAAACTCGCACACGTACTGCTCTATGGGGATCACTGTTTAAATAACCTTGTGAAATGCGAGTTTCCTTAAAAGCTTCAGACTTAAATTTTTCTGATTTTACTAAAAATTTCCTTTCTATTTCAAGCATTTTCATTGGCTAACTTTTTAATTTCATCAGAAGGTATCCGTTCTTTATCATAACCGGTAATTGCTAAACGATGCATTGCGGTCGCAATTGTTTCTGGATGAATACTCCTATATTTTTTAAGCGGTCCCACAAGAAGATAATTCACCACTTTCATAGCTTGCTTGGCAAGATATTCAGCCATACGCTTTTCTTCCCTATCGCCAGCAATTAATGCAGGTTGCAACAAATATTTTTCGGGAACCCCTGTTTTCAAAACATCACGCTCCATTTCCCCTTTTGTACGATTATAAAAAATCCTACTTTCAGGATCTGACCCCAATGCAGAAATCGCAATGAATTTATTAATGCCGCTTATATGAGCCAGTTGAGCCGCACTAACCGGTATACCATAGTCTATTTTATGATAAGTTTCTTTATCTGGTGTTTTTGCTTGCGTTGTTCCCACACAACAAAACACTACATCTCCCTTAAAAAGATCACTTTCTTCTTCTAAAGAAAACAAATCAACCACATGTTCAGTAAGCTTTGGGTGTTTAATTCCAGATGGTCTACGGTGAAAACTAATAACTTCACCATAGGCAGGATCTTTTAATAGTTTATGAGCTAATATACCTCCAGTCAAGCCAGTTATTCCCAAAATGATTGCTTTTTTCAATACATGAAGTTTTTGAAGTGATTATGATTTTAGGATTCTAAATCCGTGTGATTGTTCAGCAAATTTACAGGAAAATGCTATCGCCTTTACCGTATTTTTGTAAAATGACTGAGCTGAAAGATGCTAATTTACCCATTCGAAAAATCATCCATGTAGATATGGATGCATTTTATGCCTCTGTAGAACAACTGGACAATCCAGATTTGAGAGGTAAAGCTATCGCTGTAGGAGGTGGTTCCCAGCGCGGCGTAGTAAGTGCTGCCAGTTATGAAGCTCGTAAATTTGGAGTGCGAAGCGCAATGGCCGGCGGACTTGCAAGAAAATTATGTCCTGAACTCATTTTTGTCAAAACACGCTTTGATCGGTATCGCGAGATTAGCACTCAAATACGAGAAATATTTTATGAATATACAGATCTCGTAGAGCCCTTATCTCTGGATGAAGCTTATCTGGATGTGACCAAAAACAAAAAAGGCAATCCAAGTGCTTCACTTATTGCTCAGGAAATTAGAGCCCGTATTAAAGAGAAAACCGGGCTTAATGCTTCGGCAGGGATTTCCATTAATAAGTTTATTGCCAAAGTTGCCAGCGATATTAATAAGCCTAATGGACAAAAAACCGTAAATCCTGAAGAGGTAGATTCTTTTCTGGAGAAACTGGAAATAAGAAAATTTTATGGTGTGGGTAAAGTCACTGCTGAAAAAATGTATCAATTGGGCATTTTTACGGGCAAGGATTTAAAGAATAAAGAACTCGCATTTTTACAGGAGAATTTTGGTAAAAGTGGGAGTTATTATTACAATGTTGTTCGCGGAATTCATAACAGCCCGGTTAAACCAGATCGCATTCGTAAATCATTAGGCGCCGAAAGAACATTTAATGAGAATATTTCGTCTGAAATATTTATGATAGAACGCTTAGAAAATATTGCAGATGAGATTGAGAGGCGTTTAGCTAAATCTAAGGTTGCCGGGAAAACAATCACTTTAAAAATAAAATACAGTGACTTTACTCTTAAAACAAGAAGTAAAACCCTTAACTATTTTGTTAGGGATAAATCGATAATTCTTGAAACCGCTAAAGAATTACTTTTTCAGGAAAAAATGGAGAATTCTGTGCGCTTATTGGGCATAACACTTGCTAATTTAAATACGGAGCAAAAAGAAAAACCTATCGAAACTAAGGAAATAGCTGTTCAACTTAAATTTGACTTTTAAAACTAATGTTAAGCGAAGTCCTTATTTTAACACAATGAAACCAGTTCTTTTCTTTTCAATACTTCTTATTACCATTATTTCGTCCTGCAAGGAGAAAGAAAAGAAGAGTTATAAGCTCCCGCAAAACGCCATGGCATTAATTGCTAGTGATAGTGTTAAAAGCTGGAAACTAGCTCAGAGATTTAATGGGAAGATTAGAATGAATATGGGGCCTTGCTTTATGGCTTATAGACAGACATTTCAGATTGACAGTTTAGTCTTTGATAATAATTCTAAAACAATAAATTGCGGTCCAAGCTTAAAAGGTAAATGGCAATTACATACCACATCTAAAGGCAATCATTTCATAAAAATTAGTAGCCCCCAGCTACCTCAGCTTCTAAATAGCGACAAAGAATATAAATACTTTAAGATACTTTATCTTTCCAGAGATACGCTAAAAATTTCATTTTCACATAAACAATACGGTAACCAGGTAAGAACTATTACAGATTATTTGGTTCGTGAAGATTTAGATGTTGGTGACAGATACTTTCACCATTAACTTATTATAATATTTAAAAAGCCTCCAAGATCTTAAGACTCTGGAGGCTTTTAATTTTAATTTAAAGTAAACCTAGTTTGAAGAAATCTCTCTTACTCTAAGGGTATTTACCATACCTTTTTCTGTAATAGGCATAGCCGCTAGACTAATTACCATGTCCCCTTTTCTTACGTAACCTTTATCTTTTGCAATACGGTTAATATCTCTTACCGTATCATCTGTAGAAACAAATTTGTCATAATAAAATGCTTTTACGCCCCACAATAGATTCAGTTGTGAAAGAATTCTAAGATTGGAAGTGAAAACTAAAATATGGGATTTTGGTCTCCATGCCGAAATTTGAAAAGCCGTATATCCGCTATTTGTTAGCGTAGTAATCGCTTGTGCAGAAATTTCATTTGCCATTAAAGCAGCATGGTAACAAATAGATTTTGTGATATACCTTTTTGTGCGAATATGCGGTGGATTATGAGGAACACTAATAAGAGGAGAATCTTCTACACTTCGTATAATAGATGCCATCCTTTCAATAACCTGAACAGGATATTTACCTACAGAGGTCTCACCACTCAACATAACAGCATCGGCACCATCCATAACAGAATTGGCAACATCATTAACCTCCGCTCTAGTTGGAGTAAGACTTGAAATCATCGTTTCCATCATCTGGGTTGCGATAATTACAGGGATTCTGGCCTTTTTAGCTATAAGCACTAATTCCTTTTGAATCAACGGAACTTCTTCTGCAGGGATTTCTACACCAAGATCCCCACGAGCAACCATAAGACCGTCACTATATGCTACAATTTTATCTATATTCTTAACAGCTTCTGGCTTTTCGATTTTTGAAATAATCGGAATCTTATGCTCAGAATGTTCTTTTATCAATTCCTGAAGTTGAATTAAATCCCCTTCATGACGCACAAAAGAAAGTGCAAGCCAATCTACATTTTGAGAAATGGCAAAAATGGCATCTTCCACATCTTTTTCAGTTAATGCCGGAAGAGAAATATTTGTATTGGGTAGATTAACACCTTTACGAGACCTTAATGGTCCTCCCTGAATAACTACTGCTTCAACTTCGCTTTCACTATCAGTTTTAAGTACTTCAAAAATAAGTTTGCCATCATCAAGCAGAATACGCTCCCCTTTTTGTACATCCCTTGGGAACTGTTTATAGTTCATATAAACCCGTTCCTTTGTACCTTGAAATTCTTCGGTAGTAGAGAAAACAATTATATCGCCAGGGTTTACAATAACCTCTTCTTTCATTACGCCAACACGTAATTTAGGACCTTGAAGATCTGCAAGTATAGAAGTGTTATATCCAAACTCTTCACTTAACTCCCGTATCATTTTTATACGGTTCTTTACATCGTCATAATCTGCGTGGGAAAAGTTAATGCGGAAAACATCTACACCAGCCTTAATCATATCATGTAGAACTTCCTTTTTACTGGTAGCGGGGCCTAAGGTGGCAACAATTTTAGTCTTTTTTCTATCTGGCATTACTCAAATATTAAATTTTTTTTAGATTTCATATTTTGAAAGTCAACCTCATATGCGGTGACTATCTGTGGTATCTGATTAAGCTGCGCAAGGAGCGCTGCTTTGGCAAATGTATTTGAATCGGTTTCTATTTTAAACAAATAATCTGCCTTTTTAACTTCTGACAAAAGATGGATTGCTTTATAACGCTCTGAGATTAATGGCGCAAAAAGACCATCATTGCTGGTTACGCCAGAGATTTTTGTCCTGCACTTGTTACCCACTAAGCTATAATAAACATATTTACGATGGTCTTCAAAAGTGTACAGTGGAAATAACGCTGAATAGTCCGTTTCTTTATAATCAATATCTTTTCTTCTACGCTTAAGCTGCAATCCCAAGTATTTATTGATCATAAATGCTATGCGATAATCATCTAAAGAACAGTGAATCGCTATAAGCGTAAAGTCATATTCCAGCTCGTCATCTAACAATAACTTTACTGTTGGCATATTTCTTTAATAAGCGCTAAATATAGGGAAAGTATAAGACAAAAATGAAACGTTTGACTTTAAGAATATATAAATAAACGTACAATTCACATTTTAATTAAACTGCTGTAGGTCTATTTTGCTCTGAAAAGCATAATATGCTCTTTTTGCAGCCTTTTCTTCAGCCTTCTTTTTTGAGGTTGCCCGTGCTTTTGCCACTTGCTTTTTGTCTATAGAAAGTTTAACAGAAAAATGCTTTATAGTATCCTGTCCTGTGTCTTCGTAGGTATTAAAATTGAAAGACTTTTTCTCCTTTTGACACCACTCGATAAGTAAGCTTTTATAACTTATTACCCGGCCCTCCAATTTTTCAATATCCACATAAGGATCTATCACCCGTTTATAAATAAATTTCTTAACGTAGACATAGCCCCGATCTCTATAAATTGCACCTATCAGCGCTTCAAAAAGGTTGCCGTGAATATTTACGCCGAAATTCTCTTTTGGAATAGCAGAGCGAATCATATCTAACAAATTGAGATCACGTCCCAATTCGTTTAGATGCTCTCGGCTTACAACTTTAGACCTCATCTTGGTAAGATAGCCTTCATCGCCACGTCCCACCTCATTAAAAAGATAGGCGGCTACTACCGCTCCCAGCATGGCATCTCCTAAAAATTCCATTCGCTCATAATTAAACGCATGGCCATTTTCATTGTGAAGATTTAAAGAACGATGTGTAAAAGCTTCTTCATAACTAGAGAGATCCTTAGGTTTAAATCCGATCAGCTTTTGAACTTGAACAAAAAAATTCCCGTCCTTTTCAGAGCGGGAATTAAATATGTTGCGAATAGCGTTCATTTAGGTTCTAATCGCTTATTTTTTTGAATAAAACACACGCATTATGGCCTCCAAAGCCAAAGGTGTTACTCATTGCTACGTTTACTTCCCTTTTTTGAGCCTTATTTAATGTAAGGTTAAGTGAGGGATCAATATTTTCATCTACCGTACTATGGTTTATAGTGGGCGGCACTATACTGTGTTTCATAGCTAATATAGAAGCTATTGCCTCTATCGCGCCAGCTGCACCAAGTAAATGTCCTGTCATGGACTTGGTCGAGTTGATATTGATATCTTTTGCGTGATCACCAAAGACTTTTGAAATAGCCTTAAGCTCTGCCACGTCTCCCAGTGGTGTGGAAGTTCCGTGTGTATTAATGGCATCTACCTCTTCAGGTTTAAGATTGGCATCTCGCAAACAATTAAGCATTACACGCTCTACACCTATACCTTCTGGGTGCGGTGCTGTCATATGATGTGCATCACTGGACATACCACCACCTACGACTTCGGCATAAATTTTTGCGCCACGTGCTTTTGCGTGCTCATATTCTTCAAGAATAAGAGCGCCAGCTCCTTCTCCTAAAACAAAACCATCTCTGGTCGCATCAAAAGGACGGGACGCTGTTTCTGGGCTTTCATTACGGGTAGAAAGTGCATGCATAGCATTAAAACCTCCCATTCCCGCTAGTGTTACCGCTGCTTCACTTCCTCCCGTTACAATAACGTCACAATGACCTAAACGTATATAGTTTAGTGCATCTATCATTGCATTTGCAGAGGAGGCGCAGGCAGAAACCGTAGTGTAATTAGGCCCCATAAAGCCGTGTTTGATAGAAATATTACCAGGAGCGATGTCTGCAATCATCTTAGGTATAAAAAATGGATTGAATCTTGGGGTTCCATCGCCATTGGCAAAATTGATAACCTCATCTTGAAAGGTTTCCAATCCTCCAATACCGGCTCCCCAAATAACTCCAACCCTAAATTTATCTACCTCGTCAAGATTGATTCCCGCATCTGCAATAGCCTGGTCTGAAGAGACCAATGCATATTGTGCAAACCTATCCAGCTTGCGGGCTTCTTTTCTATCAAAATAATCTGTAGCATTAAAATCCTTAAGCTCGCAAGCGAATTTGGTTTTGAACTTTTCAGCATCAAAATAGGTTATGGGTGCACACCCGCTTTTACCGGAAATCAACCCCTCCCAATATTCTTCAATATTGTTACCTATAGGTGTTAGTGCTCCAAGACCTGTAACTACAACTCGCTTTAACTCCATAAAAGTGTACTGCTTACTTCTTACTTTGCGTTTTCTATATAGGAAATGGCTTGACCTACAGTCGCAATGTTTTCAGCTTGGTCATCTGGAATCTGGATATCAAATTCTTTCTCAAACTCCATGATAAGTTCAACAGTGTCCAAGGAATCCGCTCCTAAGTCGTTGGTAAAGCTAGCTTCTGCAACTACTTCATTTTTATCTACGATGATGGCTTTTACTCTTGATGCAATGTCTGACATAATCTTTAATTTTATATTTTAATTAAGTGGCAAAAATAGCAAACTTTATGTTACGACCATTCTTAAGCCTAAAAATGTGTTTGTAATTTAAGAATTTTAAAATTAAGATTAGATTAAATAAGGTGCAAAAAGTAAATTATAATCCTTTGTTTTGCACTGTAAACCCAAAGCCTAAGAGCGATGAAGCGTATTGTGATTTTTGCGTCTGGAAACGGTACAAATGCCCACCGTATTATTGAATATTTTAAAGAAAATAAAGCTGTAGAAGTGTCTTTAGTGCTCTCAAATAACCATAAAGCAAAGGTTTTAGAGCGCGCAAATACGCTAAAAACGGGTGCTATTTCTTTTAATAGGAGTGCTTTTTACAATTCTGACTCTATTTTGCAGTTATTAAAAAACATAGAGCCAGATTTGATTGTACTAGCTGGTTTCCTCTGGTTGTTCCCTCAGAGAATACTCAATTTTTTCCCAAATAAGGTAATTAATATTCATCCGGCATTACTCCCAGAATTTGGAGGGAAAGGTATGTATGGGAGCAATGTGCACAATGCTGTTATTGCCTCTGGCGTAAAAGAATCTGGTATTACAATACATTATGTTACTCCAGAATATGATAAAGGCGCAATCATTTTTCAAGCAAAAACAGAAATAACTTCAAAAGATACCTCAGAAACAGTTGCTGCAAAAATTCACGAGTTGGAATATGAACATTTCCCAAAAGTCATAGAACAAGTGCTTAATCCTATTAAGAATGGCTAAAAAAGAAAAGTTTTATGTTGTTTGGCAGGGAAAAAGACCTGGTATATATAATAAATGGAACGATTGCAAAGCTTCAATATCTGGGCACAAAGGAGCTCAATATAAATCGTTTTTAAGTTTTGCCGAAGCCAAAAAAGCCTATAATGGCAATTACGAAGATTACAAAGGTAAAAAAACAGCAAAGGCCTCTATAGACCCAGAACTTGCAAAAAAAATAGGGCAGCCCAATTATAATTCTATTGCTGTTGATGCGGCATCCAGCGGAAATCCCGGGGTTATGGAATACAGGGGTGTGGACACCAAAACCCAAAAAGAACTTTTTAAACAAGGCCCTTTTAAGCAGGGAACAAATAATATTGGGGAGTTTTTGGCCTTGGTACACGGCTTGGCTTTTCTAAAGCAGCATAAAAGTGATCGCATAATCTATTCTGACTCCCGTACTGCAATGAGCTGGGTAAGAAAGAAAAAATGTAATACTAAATTAAAGGAAACTTCAGTAAACAAACCTGTTTTTGAATTGGTAAAGAGAGCCGAAATATGGCTTAAGAACAATGAATACAATACTCCAATTGCCAAATGGGAAACTAAAGTCTGGGGAGAAATACCCGCAGATTTTGGCAGAAAATGATTTCGTTGATTCCCAACTTCCTATTGAATATTCGCTTTACAAAAACGTATATTTGCAAAAATTTTCTGAATGAGTAAATTACTAATTGTTGGCACTTGTGCATTTGATGAAATTGAATCACCATTTGGCAGGACCGGCAAAATTTTGGGAGGTGCTGGCACTTTTATCGGCTTGGCAGCGACCCAATTTAACGTTGATCCTGCAATTGTTTCTATAGTAGGAGATGATTTTCCACAAAAGTATATTGATATTTTAGCCGAAAAAGACATTAATCTTGATGGTCTGGAAGTGGTTAAGGGTGGAAAGACTTTTTTCTGGAAGGGTCTTTATCACAATGATCTTAATTCAAGAGACACCTTAATAACAGAATTAAATACGCTTGCAGATTTTAATCCGGTTGTTCCAGAAGGATATAAGGATTCAGAAATTGTAATGCTGGGAAACCTTCATCCTTTAGTACAGTTAAGTGTTTTAGATCAAATGACAACCAAACCTAAACTGGCCGTTCTTGATACTATGAACTTTTGGATGGACAATGCTTTAGACGATCTAAAGAAGGTAATAAAAAGAGTAGATGTCATTACAATTAATGATGAGGAAGCTCGACAATTAAGCGGAGAGTATTCATTAGTTACTGCAGCTCAGAAAATCCACGCAATGGGTCCTAAATTTGTTGTGATCAAAAAAGGGGAACACGGCGCTTTATTATTTGAAGGCAACCAGATTTTCTTTGCCCCTGCTCTTCCGCTAGAAGAAGTATTTGATCCTACAGGTGCTGGAGACACATTTGCCGGTGGTTTTGCCGGTTATCTAGCAAGCACAGGAGATCTTTCCTTCGAAAATATGAAGAGAGCAATAATTCACGGTTCTAACCTGGCTTCCTTTTGTGTAGAAAAATTTGGCACAGAAAGAATGCTAAACCTGAAACAGGAAGAAATTAATAAACGGCTGCTTCGTTTTAAAGAACTTACGCAGTTTGAAATAGGATTATCATAACAACCCCGCGCCTCATATTTATGGGGCGTAATTTATTGATCTAGTCATGAGCGACGCTATTAAGCATGAATGTGGAATTTCCGTTATACGCCTGCTAAAACCTCTCGAATATTATAAGGAAAAGTATGGGAGTGCTTTTTACGGGGTAAACAAAATGTACCTAATGATGGAAAAGCAGCATAACCGTGGTCAGGATGGTGCTGGTTTTGCAAGTATTAAGTTGGATATGGCTCCAGGTGAAAGGTACATTAGCAGACAGCGATCAATTGCGCAACAGCCCATTCAGGATATTTTTGCACAAATAAATTCTCGCATTAACGAGACCATGTTGCAGCATCCAGAATTTGCTGATGATGTTGCTTTGCAAAAAAGACATGTACCTTATATAGGCGAATTATTTTTAGGACATGTGCGTTATGGAACTTTTGGAAAAAACAGTGTGGAAAGTGTTCATCCTTTTTTGAGGCAGAACAACTGGATGCATCGTAATCTAATTGTGGCTGGTAATTTTAATATGACTAATGTATTCAAGCTTTTTGATAAATTAGTTGCTCTTGGCCAGCATCCTAAGGAAAAAGCCGACACCATTACCGTGATGGAAAAAATAGGCCACTTTCTAGATGATGCGGTTGCCAAGATCTACAAAAAATTAAAAAAAGAAGGGTATTCAAAATTTGAAGCTTCTCCACAGATAGCTGAACGCCTCAATATTGCAAAGATTTTAAGAAAAGCCGCCCGAGATTGGGATGGGGGTTATGCAATGGCGGGTCTTCTAGGACATGGTGATGCGTTTGTACTGCGTGATCCTGCAGGAATAAGACCGGCATATTATTATAAAGATGATGAAGTAGTGGTGGTTGCAAGCGAGAGACCAGTCATTCAAACAGTTTTTAATGCTCGATTTGAGGATGTAGTTGAGCTAGACCCAGGTCACGCACTTATAATTAAAAAGAATGGGAGCTCTTCTGTTGAAGAAATACAGAAACCTCTTGAGAGAAAAGCTTGTTCTTTTGAACGTATTTACTTTTCCCGTGGTAGTGATGCAGAAATATACCAGGAGCGCAAAGAATTGGGAAGGTTGCTTATGCCTGAGGTTTTAAAACATATTGATCACGATACGCAAAACACAGTTTTTAGTTTTATCCCCAATACCGCCGAAACCTCTTTTTATGGTATGGTAGAAGCTGCTCAGGCAGAGCTGGATAAGCAGAAAATGACAGAAATTTTAGAAAATAGAGAAAGTCTGGATGAGGCGGGGCTTCAGAAAATTCTTGCGCTTAAACTGAGAACTGAAAAAATTGCCATTAAAGACGTAAAACTACGAACTTTTATTACAGAAGACAGCAGCAGGGATGATCTTGTTGCGCACGTTTATGATGTAACCTATGGCGTTGTAAAACCAGAAGACAATTTAGTAATTATAGATGACAGTATTGTTAGGGGAACTACCTTAAAGAAAAGTATTATTAAAATGCTTTCCCGCCTCAATCCTAAGAAAATTGTTGTTGTTTCATCTGCTCCACAAATACGATATCCAGATTGTTACGGTATTGATATGGCACGCCTTCAGGACTTTATCGCTTTTAGAGCGGCAATAGAACTGCTTAAAGAAACTAATCAGGAAGATGTAATTGAAGATGTTTATAATAAGTGTCTTTCACAAACCGAATTTGAAGATAAGGATGTGAAAAATTATGTCAAAGAGATTTACAGTCCATTTAGTGACGAGCAACTTTCAGAAAAGATTGCATTTCTTTTAAAAGATGAAACTATTAAGCCTGAAGTAAGTGTGATTTATCAAAAAGTAAATAACCTTCACAAAGCATGTCCCAAGAATCTAGGAGACTGGTATTTTACAGGAGATTATCCTACCCACGGAGGTAACCGTGTGGTTAACAGAGCATTTATAAATTATGTAGAAGGAGTTAAGGGAAGAGCCTATTAAACGATGTAGTTGATCGATTTTTGTGTAGTTGGTCTAATAATGTCGCATTTTATCTAAAAGATTTGGGCGTTCTTGTTCTTCTCCCCTATATTAGCATAGCCATAGCATAAGTAGGTTAAGTTCATGGTAGATTTGGGGCAAAAAAGGTGGATTCTTCCACCTTTTTTATTTGGTATAAACTGAAGACTTCTACATAAACAAAAAGCCCGGCAATTGCCGGGCTTTCATTATATAAATATATTTTCTTTTTATTTATTCTTCGCGTATCTGCTTGATACCTCATCCCAATTAATAACATTAAAAAATGCATCAATATAAGCTGGACGCTGATTTTGATATTTCAAGTAATAAGCGTGTTCCCACACATCAAGTCCTAAGATAGGAGTTCCACCACATCCAGCATCTGGCATAAGTGGGTTGTCTTGATTGGGTGTAGAGCAAACTTCTACTTTACCGCCATCGTGAACACATAACCAAGCCCAACCAGAACCAAATCTTGATCCGGCAGCTTCAGAAAACTTGTCTTTAAATGACTCAAAAGAACCAAAAGCACTGTTAATTGCTTCTGCTAATTCGCCAGAAGGCTCACCCCCACCATCGGGAGACATAATTTCCCAGAACATATTGTGGTTAAAGTACCCACCACCGTTATTGCGCACTGCAGTGTTAGTCATATCAAGATTAATAAGAATATTCTCTATAGTTTTTCCCTCAAGATCAGTACCTTCAATAGCACCATTTAATTTTTTTGTGTATCCTGCGTGATGCTTATCGTGATGTATTTCCATCGTTTTTGCATCTATATGAGGCTCAAGGGCATCATTTGAATATGGTAATTTTGGAAGTTCAAAAGACATTTTATATGTGTTTTCGTTAATATTTAGTTGATTACCAAAGTTAAGCATTACTTCCACTTACAAAAAGATTACTCTGTTATAAAACTCTTAAGTTTTAAGGTGTTTTAGCCCATTTTTGCCAATACTATAATAATACTGTTCTCTACAAGTCTCTACACAGGATTTCATATCTTCGATTTATGCAATCACAATCTGCCATATCAATTTACAACGCTTCTGCAGGAGCAGGAAAAACATTTGCCCTGGTGCGCAATTATCTTATTATTCTTTTTAAGAGTAAAAACGAATATAAGTATAGAAATATTCTTGCTATAACCTTTACAAATAAGGCCGTAGCAGAAATGAAATCAAGGATCGTAAAAAATTTACAGCAATTTTCTGATCCTCAGATTTTACAGCATCCATCCATAATGTTTGAAGAAATTAAAAACGAAACAAGTTTAGAACCACTTCAAATACAATTAAAAGCGGGGAGGATTTTAAAAAATATAGTGCAGGATTATGCTTCATTTGATGTGGTTACCATAGATACTTTTACACATCGTATTATACGCACATTTGCACGTGATTTACGAATACCTCAAAACTTCGAAGTCGAATTAAACACAGTAGAAGTATTAGAACAAGCTGTGGATAATCTTATTGATAGTGCCGGTGAAGATCCTATGGTTACTCCTATTCTTCTCGAATATGCATTAGAAAAAACCAATGATGATAAAAGTTGGGATATTTCCCGCGATTTCTACGATATAAGCAAGCTCTTATTAAGTGAAAATGATCGAAAATACATTCTTCAGCTTGAAGATAAATCTCTAGAGGATTTTGGCAAACTGAAAGATTTCTTGTATTCGAAAGCTAAAAAACTCGAATCACAAATTAAAAATACCGCTGCTGAGACAATAGATTTTATAAGCGAAAATGGATTATTGCCTGAGCATTTTAAGGGAAGGTATTTGCCAAAGGCTTTAGATAAAATCTCGCAAGGCGATTACAAAATAAATACACAATCTGGATGGATTAAAAATCTAGGACAAGAACCTCTTTATACTAAAACACAAAAACAACCTATAAAGGATATTCTGGATCAAGTGAGCCCAGAGATAGCAAGTTCTTTTCTAAATATTAAAGAAACAATTCTACAATTAAGTTTAATTGAAGAGTTGCTAAAAAGGCTTACCCCTCTTTCTGTCCTTCAAGCTATTAATAAAGAAGTTCAAAAAATAAAGGCAGAAAAGAATCTCGTCCTTATTTCAGACTTTAATCAGATAATCAACAAGAATATTGCAAATCAGCCCACTCCTTTTATATATGAACGTTTAGGAGAGCGCTACCAACATTATTTTATAGATGAGTTTCAGGACACTTCTGTTTTACAGTGGGAAAATATGATCCCTCTAATAGACAATGCAGTAAGTGCAGAAATTAATGAGGAAATTGCTAATAGTCTAATGCTTGTGGGTGATCCCAAACAGGCTATTTACCGCTGGCGTGGAGGATATGCAGAACAGTTTATTGAGCTTTCTGGCATTCATAATCCATTTCAAAACAGGGATAAAGCAATTGTAGATTTAGAATTCAACTACCGAAGTTTTGATGAAATCATAAATTTTAATAATGCTTTTTTTAGCCATACAGCTGGTTTCTTAGATCATCCCAATTATTCTAAAATTTATGTAGAGGGCAATAATCAAAAATTAAATCCACAGAAAGGAGGATTTGTTTCTATCTCCTTTGTTGAAGCGAATACACTAGCCGAAGCAAATCCGTTATACTTAGAAAAAACTTTAGAGACCGTTACTGCTGTTTTAGAAAGAGGTTTTAGACAAAGTGAAATCTGCATTCTTGTTCGCAGAAATAGCGAAGGTGTTGCAATCGCTCAACATTTACAAGAAAATAATATTCAAGTAGTATCTAATGAAAGTCTGCTTTTGATCAATTCGCCAGAAGTCTGCTTTATTGTAAATGTCTTACAGTTTCTTTTACAACCTAATGAAAATACAATCAGTATTCAGCTACTGGAATATCTGGCTGAAGAATTCTTACCCAATCAAAATCCTCATGAATTTTATATAAAATATCTAAAACTCAATGGTCAGCAACTTTTTGAGGAATTGAAAACTACAGGAATAGAATTTCAACTTGAGTTATGCTCACAATTACCTTTATATGAAGCTGTAGAATACATTGTTCGTTCCTTTAATTTGAATGAAAAAGGTGGAGCCTATCTACAATTTTTCTTAGATCATGTTTATGCCTATGATCAAAAAAACGATGCTGGTATTCACGGTTTTGTAGCGTGGTGGGAAAACAAAAAAGATAATTTAAGTATAAGTACCCCGGCAAATACCGAAGCCATACAGATAATGACAATCCATAAAGCTAAAGGATTAGAATTTCCAGTAGTAATTTATCCTTTTGCAGAAAGTGATATCTATCCCCGTTCAGATAATATGAACTGGTATCAAACCAAGCCAGAAGAATATCTTGATTTTAAGGCACTTCTTATAAGTCAGAAAAAGGATTTATTGGATATTGATGAGCATACCGCTAATTTATATAATGCCAAAAGGGAACAACAACAGCTTGACAATCTTAATATTCTTTATGTGGCTTTAACACGGGCCGTAGAACAACTCTATATTATATCACGGGTTAAAGAAAAATACACGTCTGCAAAAGAGCAGACAAATTTTGCAGATTTATTGATGACTTTTCTTGAAGTACAACCGGATTGGGAAGCCAGTAAAATGGAATATAGCTTTGGAGAATCCAAAAGAATTTCTTCTGCAAAAAACAATCCACTTAATGAAGAAACATTAAATCTCATTTCTTCAGCAAAAGAATCGCACAATATTGATATTGTCACCCGCGCTGAAACTCTGTGGGATAATGATAGACAAGAGGCTATTTCTATGGGTAACCTGGTTCACGACCTTATGTCTCAAATAAACACAATTGAGGATATAGACGAGACAATCAAAAAAGCCCATAATGCCGGTATGATCATAAGTGAGGAACGTTCAAATCTGAAACAAAGTCTTCTTAATTTAATTGATCTTTTAATTAACAAAGGTTTCTTTGACCCTAAAAAATCTATATATAATGAGCGTGATATTTTACACGAAGGAGCATTATTAAGACCCGATAGAGTAGAAATAGATAATGACAAATATGCATATCTGTTAGACTATAAAACCGGTTTACCTCAAGAAAGTCATAAAAACCAAATTAATGCATACGCTTCGGCATTAAAGTCAATGGGGCTTCAAGTGGTTAAAAAAATAATTGTTTATGTGAATGAAGACCAGCCTCTACTGGAAGTGTAGGCCTTAAATCCTACATTTGTAAAAATTTTAAATATGTACGGAAAAATAAAAGATCATCTTAAAGCAGAGCTAGAAGACATTAAAGAAGCTGGGCTATATAAAAAAGAACGCATTATTACTTCTCCTCAGGATGCCGTTATTAAATTAGATTCAGGAAAAGAGGTAATAAATTTCTGTGCCAATAATTACTTAGGGCTTTCATCGCATCCCGAAGTTGTTCAGGCAGCAAAGGACACCTTAGATTCTCACGGTTTTGGTATGAGTTCTGTTCGATTTATATGTGGAACACAGGATATCCACAAAGAGTTGGAACAAAAAATAGCCGACTTTTATGGCACAGAAGACACCATATTGTACGCTGCGGCCTTTGATGCCAACGGTGGTGTTTTTGAGCCCTTACTTTCTAAAGAAGATGCAATTATCTCAGATAGCTTGAACCATGCATCTATCATTGATGGTGTAAGATTGTGCAAAGCAGCCAGATATAGGTATCAGAATAGTGATATGGAGGATCTGGAAAAACAGTTGAAACAGGCCAATGAAGATGGAGCCCGCTTCAAAATTATAGTTACAGATGGGGTTTTCTCTATGGATGGTTTATTAGCTCCATTAGATAAGATATCTGACCTCGCCGATAAATATGATGCAATGGTTATGATAGATGAATGCCATGCAACTGGTTTTATTGGAGAGCAAGGTATAGGAACTTTAGAAGAAAAAGGAGTTCTGGGGCGTATTGATATAATTACCGGTACCCTGGGCAAAGCTTTAGGAGGTGCTATGGGAGGATTCACCACTGGTAAAAAAGAAATTATTGAATTATTAAGACAACGCTCTAGACCATATCTCTTCTCAAACTCTTTAGCCCCAGCAATTGTGGGTGCTTCAATTAAGGTGTTTGAAATACTAAGTAAAAGCACAGAATTACGCGACAAGCTTGAAGAGAATACAAAATATTTTAAAAATGAAATGAAAAATGCAGGATTCGATATTATAGATGGCGATTCTGCAATAGTGCCTGTAATGCTCTACGATGCCAAGCTTTCACAACAAATGGCAGATGATTTGTTAGAAGAAGGAATTTATGTAATAGGATTCTTTTTTCCGGTTGTACCTAAAGGTAAGGCACGCATAAGAGTACAGTTGTCTGCAGCACATGAAAAGGAACATTTAGACCAAGCAATTGGCGCTTTTAAAAAAGTAGGAAAATCTCTGAAAATCATTGAATAATCGCTTGCTAAACCTTGATCATAGGCTAATGGGTTTTAATAAAATTTTATTACTTTTAGCTTTGTTGATAAATTTTAACAACTTACTTTTGCTACCAATAACACTTAAAATCAATTTTTGAATATGAAAAATCTTAGCAGATTACTATTGTTTGCTGCGCTCGTTTTTTTTGGAATGAGTTCCGCAAACGCACAAGACGAAGACAATCCTTGGTATATATCTATTGGAGTCAATGCCATTGATACTTATCCTGTAGGGGACGCAGCTCCTGGACTACGCGGAGACTTTTTAGATGAATTTTACAACGTTGAAGACCACTGGAATATCCTTCCTTCTGTATCTACTTTATATGTAGGTAAATATGTTGGGGATGGTTTCTCTTTTGGCGTTCGTGGTTCTGTAAATAAAATAGATAAATTAGGAGATGTGGAAGCTGATGATTTAGCTTTCTATGCTGTTGATGGTATGATCTCTTATAGCTTCCGTGATGCTCTTTTTGGAGAAGGCGGGTGGTTTGATCCTTATCTTGGTGTAGGTGGTGGTTATACTTTTATAGGTGACCAGTCTAGCTTTGGTACTGCTAATGGAACCGTAGGTCTTAAAATATGGTTGAGCGAAACTCTTAACCTTAACTTAAGCTCTAGCTACAAACATGCGTTCGAAGATCGTTATGTTAAGCATATGCAACATACTGCTGGTATCGGTTTCGTATTCGGAGGTCAAGATACTGACGGTGACGGAATATATGACAAAAACGATGAGTGCCCAGAAACTCCAGGTTTAGAGCAGTTCAACGGTTGTCCTGATACTGATGGTGATGGAATTAAAGATTCTGAAGATGAGTGTCCTACTACTGCAGGTCTTCCTGAGTTTAATGGATGTCCTGATACTGACGGTGATGGTATAGCTGATCCTAATGATGAGTGTCCTACAGAAGCTGGTACAGCTGCATTAAACGGTTGTCCTGATGCTGATGGTGACGGAGTAAAAGATTCTGAAGATGAGTGTCCTAATGAAGCTGGTCCTGCATCTAACAATGGTTGTCCATTTGAAGATAGAGACGGAGACGGTGTTCTTGATAAAGACGATGAGTGTCCAGACGTAGAAGGTACTGTTGCTAATAACGGTTGTCCTGAGGTAACTGTTGAAGTTCTTGAAGAAATCAACGTACAAGTTCGTTCAGTATTATTTGACTTGAACAAAGCGACTATACGTCAAGAATCTAATGACGCTCTTAATCAGGTTGCAGAAACAATGAAGGAATATCCTAATACTCGTTTCTTAATCGAAGGTCATACAGATAGCTCTGGTAGCGATAAATACAATATGGAATTATCTGAAAAGCGTGCAGCTTCTGTACGTGAGTACTTAACTAGTCAAGGTATTCCTGCAACACGTTTATCTTCTCAAGGTTTTGGTGAAGAAAGACCAGTTGCTTCTAACGCAACAGCTGCTGGAAGACAGAAAAACAGACGAGTTGAGTTATCTCTTATAGATGGTGACAACTAGTAAAATAGTCTTCAAATAAATATTAAAACGCCCCGATTAATCGGGGCGTTTTTTATTTTTAACCTATGACAACATTCATAGATGAGATTATAGAAAACTTGCTTGCACAAGCAATTGACGTTTCTACTATTACGGTAATCCTACCTTCTAAGCGAGCGGGGGCATTTTTTAGAAAGACCCTTTCAAATAAGCTGTCTGGAAAGACCTTATTTCTGCCTCAAATATTGAGTATAGAAGATCTTATTTCAGAAATTTCAGGTCTTAATCCAGCTACACAGACCCAATTACAACTTGAACTTTACCATACATATCTTAATACCAATACAACTGGTGACAAAGATTCCTTTTTAGAATTTTTGGGTTGGGCACAAACACTCCTTGGTGATTTAAATGAAATAGACAGACACCTAATTCCTACCAATGATTTTTTTAATTACCTAACGGCCATTAAAGAGCTTGATCACTGGTCAACTTTATCTTCTGAATCTGAAATTGTCTCTAATTATCTCACTTTTTGGAAATCCATTTCCCCTTACTACTTAAATTTCAAAAAATCACTCGAAGACAAAGGCCTAGGCTATCAAGGGATGATTTATAGAAAGGCAGCCGAGTTAGCTAAAGATTATGCTACGCGACAAAAAAATAAATTTGTTTTTGCTGGATTCAATGCATTAAACACAGCTGAACAAGAAATCATTCAAACCTTTTTAAACCAAGAAAAAGCATTTGTTTACTGGGATTTAGATAAATATTTTCTGGAGGATGAAAAACATGCGGTGAGTAGGTTTATCCGAGAATACAAAATTACTTGGGATTATTATAAAATAAACGAATTCCCAATAGGTTTTGATAATTTCAACACTCATAAACAGATTAAATCTGTTGCTATTTCCCAAAACATCGGTCAGGTAAAATATGTAGGACAACTGCTTGAAAAGATGTCTCAAAATGAACTTAATGAAACGGCGATTATCTTAGGTGATGAAGCCTTATTGCTTCCTTTATTAAATTCCCTACCTCCCAACATCACACATCTTAATGTAACAATGGGCTTGCCCTTATCCCAAGTTCCCGATTCGTCTTTTTTTGAGAACTGGTTCACACTACAATCTAATTTGAAGGAAAACCGTTTTTTCTATAAAGATTTACTTGCGTTTTTAGCTCAACCAAATACGCAATTGCTACTTGGAGAAGCAAACACAGACATAAAAGAACATATAAAAATTAAAAATCTGGTTTATGTAGAATATACAGATATTCTTAAAATTTGCGAGAAAAAGAATGTCATTGCATCCTATTTGTTTGAACCCTGGAAAAATAATCCTTTAATTGCCTTAGACAAAACGCTTAAGATAATAAGTAGATTAAAAGACCTTTTACTACCTACAAAAAATTGGCTCAAACTAGAATATCTCTATTCATTTTTGGAGATATTTAATCAGCTCAAGAATCTCTGTGAGGATTATACCTATATCGATAATATTAAAACCCTAAAGCAATTTTATAAGGAGTTACTTTCACAAGAAACTATTGATTTTAGAGGAGATCCTTATACCGGTTTACAGATTATGGGTGTATTGGAATCACGTGTTCTTGATTTTAAAAATGTAATTATCACTTCATTAAATGAGGGGGTTTTACCTTCTGGAAAAAGTCAGAACAGCTTTATTCCCTTTGATTTAAAAATGGAATATAAACTTCCTACGTATAGAGAAAAAGATGCTGTATATGCCTATCATTTTTTTAGGCTGTTACAAAGAGCTTCAAATGTGCACCTGCTCTATAACAATCAGGCGGATGGTTTAAACAGCGGTGAAAAAAGTCGTTTTCTACTTCAACTGGAAACAGATAAAAATGCCAAATATAATTATGAGGAAACTTCCGCCAGTGCCCCTGTATTATTACACAGAACACATTTTAAAGAAATCCAGAAAAATAATAGTATTATAAATGAACTTGAAAACCTAGCACAGTATGGCTTCTCTCCTTCTGCCTTGACGACATATATAAGGAACCCCTTAGATTTTTATTATCGATATGTATTAAAAATCAAGGAAATGGAAGATGTAGAAGATATAATAGCCCACAATACATTGGGTACCATAGTTCATAATACCTTGGAAATACTTTATAAACCTTACTTAAATACTATTTTATCAACTGCCATTGTAAAAAAAATTCTTTCAAAAGTAGACGAAGAAGTGGAGCGTCAATTTGAAAAGGAATATAATCTTACCAATATTAAAACTGGTAAGAACCTCATCATTTTTCACGTGGCGAAGCAGTTTGTAAATAATTTTCTAAACGCAGAATCCAAACAGGTAGAAGCTGGAAAGGCAATAGTAATTAAAGGTTTGGAATGCGAATTTAATGTCCCTTTAAATTTAAATGGCAAAACCATAAAGCTAAAAGGCACTGTAGATAGATTAGACACCGTAGATAGGATTACTCGTGTTGTAGATTATAAAACAGGAAGAGTGGAGCCTGGTGAGCTTAAGATAAATGATTGGGATCTTTTAACTTCTGATTATAAAAAACATTCAAAGGCTTTTCAGGTTTTGTGTTATGCTTTAATGCTTTCAAAAGAACAAGGCTTGCCTGATCAAACGGAAGCTGGAATTATTTCCTTTAAAAATTTAGGTATGGGTTTTATGAAGTTTCAGGAAGACAAAAATTCTATGATAACACAAGAAATCCTTGAAAAATTTGAAATCTACTTACTTGATTTAATCACAGAAATTTTGGACATAAATAAGCCCTTTACAGAAAAAGAAGTCTAATCATTTAAAAAGCCAACTTCTTTTGGATGGAGGCCTAAAATAAGAGCATACTCCTTAAATTGCAGCATAAAAGAATTGGGGCTTAAAAATAAATTTATGCAAATAAAAAACAGCAGTCAGCAACTCTCAAATTTGATTGAAAAAGAAATATCTGCTGAGAAAAAGGAATGGCTGGATGAAAAAATAAGTAAAATCAAAGAAGATAAATCTTCTAAAGAATTATACTTAACCTATAGTTTAATTGCATCTAAAATAGATAAGACCATTTTAGAAAATCAAACAGAATCTTCTGAGCTAACAGATTATTTAGCACTTCACAAAGCTTCTGCTTTAGAAATTGCAAGAATCTATTTACTTACTCAAGTTTTAGAAGTTGATCCGGAGTTTTTCATTTCTAAAGTGGCTAATATAATTCAGATTGCAGATAAAAGTGAGTTGGCGACTTTTCTAAAGTACTTAATCCTTTTACCTAATCCCGAAAATTTTAAGTCAACAGCTGTTGATTCTCTGCGTACAAATATCGCTTCTGTTTTTGATGCTTTGGCTCTTAATAATCCATACCCAGGTCAATTTTTTAATGATCAGCAATGGAATCAAATGTTTCTAAAAGCGGCATTTATGCAACGGGATTTAACTCAAATATCTGATATAGATAAACGTGCAAACAAAGATTTAGCACGAATTATTTCAGATTATGCGCACGAGCGCTGGGCTGCCTCCAGAGATATAGATCCTTTCTTCTGGCGTCCAGTTACTAATTTTTTAGATGAATCCTTGCTGGCAGATATGAAGCGTCTTTTAGAAAGTCAAAATCCTCTTGAAAATAAGGTTGCAGGGATTTTATGCTATAATTCAGAAAACAAAGAAGCACAAGATTTATTAAAAAAATATCCTCCGATCTGGGAAGAAGCCAAATCGAATAATTTAAATTGGAATACCCTTAAAAAATAATTATGGAAGATAAAATGATGTTTATAGACCCGCACGTTCATATGACCTCTAGGACCACAGATGACTATGAGGCGATGGCTGCGGCAGGAATTGTAGCTTTAATAGAACCCTCTTTTTGGTTGGGACAACCGCGCACGCAAGTAGGTTCTTTTCAGGATTATTTTAGCAGCCTGGTTGGTTGGGAGCCTTTTAGAGCTAGTCAGTTTGGGATTAATCACTATTGTACGATAGGCTTAAATTCTAAAGAAGCCAATAATGAAGAGCTGGCAGAACAGGTAATTGAGCTTTTGCCTTTATACGTTCATAAAGAAAATGTGGTCGCAATAGGCGAAATAGGTTATGACGATCAGACAGCTGCAGAGGATAAATATTTTAGAATGCAGTTGGATCTTGCCAAAGAACTGGATATGACCGTGCAGGTGCATACACCTCACCGCGATAAGAAGGCAGGTACTATAAAGAGTATGGAAGTTTGCTTAGAACACGGCCTAGACCCTTCTAATGTAATTATAGACCACAATAATGAAGAAACTGTAAAGGAAGTTCTGGATCGTGGATTTATTGCAGCTTTTACTATTTATCCCAACACTAAAATGGGTAATGAGCGTATGGTTGAAGTGGTAAAACAATATGGAAGTCATCATATTATTGTTGACAGTTCAGCAGACTGGGGAGTAAGTGACCCGCTTGCCGTGCCTAAAACAGCATCTTTGATGCTTAAAAGAGGAATCTCAAAAGCTGATGTTGTAAAAACCTGCTATCAAAATGCATTGGATGCCTTTGGCAGAAACGGAAAAATGAAGGAAGCAGATTGGTTAAATAAAGAAGGTGTTAATCAGACTGAATTATTTAATGACAATAGTGTGCTGAGGGGGCAGGAACCCAAAATCAGTAACGACAAAATCGTTTAAATGAATCCTGTTTTAAAAGGGTATTTGAGACTGGCGCGTCCGGCCAATTTACCTACAGCCGCTGCAGATATTCTTGCAGGGACCGCTATCGCTGGAGTATTTAATGAAATTCCGTTAGAATCTTTTTTGACTATCCATTTGTTATTCCTTATTGCTTCTACGATTTGTTTATATGCAGGGGGCGTAGTTCTTAACGATGTTTTTGATGCAGAATTAGATAAAATTGAAAGACCGGAAAGACCAATACCCAGCGGTTTAATTAGGTTAAACTCTGCAAGAAATTTTGGAGGAATACTTTTATTGGCCGGGATTATTCTAGCATTTCTAGTAAATAATCTCTGTGGAACTGTATCTCTAATTTTGGTATTCGCCATACTTACCTATGATATTTTTGCAAAAAAGAGCGGGGTTTTAGGACCTTTAAATATGGGAGTTTGCCGAGGACTCAACCTCCTTTTAGGAATGGCTGTTTTTGGTATAATTACTCAATGGTGGTTTGCTATAATCCCCATATTTTACATTGCTGCTATTACACTTATCAGCCGCGGAGAGGTACATGGAGATAATAAAAAGCATATAATTCTGGCTGGTGTATTTTATGCCAGTGTTATTTTGGTGCTATTATTTTTGATAATTTTCAATAATCTTAACACGCTTCAAGCATTACCTTTTTTAATTTTGTTTGCCTTTTTGATTTTCCGTCCACTTATAAATGCTTACAAATCAAACTCCCCTAAAAACATTAAAAAAGCAGTTATAGCCGGTGTACTATCTTTGATTGTACTTGATGCTACACTAGTTGTTGGATTCTCAGAATGGTGGGTAGGAATTTTAACCCTATTGCTGTTCCCACTATCTATATATCTATCCAAACTTTTTGCAGTTACCTAAATTGTGCCTTATGAATTCAATGCCTCCTATAGAACAATCTTTTCAGATTAAATATGACTATAAGCTTTTCTTTACAGAAGATCTTTTTTCAGTTCAAAACCCCTTGTTTGCAGATTTAATTAAAAAATATAATCCCAAGAATCCAGTCAAAATACTTTTTGTTATTGACGATGGAGTATATAAAAACAGCCCTGATCTCACAAAAAATATAAAAGCCTATTGTGATTGTTATAAAGCGCATATAAATCTCACTAATTCACTTATAATCCCAGGTGGCGAATCTATTAAAGGAAGTTATAAACACGTTGAAGATATTCTTAAAGCGATAAATGATAACCGAATATGCAGGCATTCATTTGTTATAGCCATAGGAGGCGGTGCCGTAGTTGATATGGTGGGTTATGCAGCAGCCACGGCTCATCGTGGTGTAAAGTTGATACGAATTCCTACTACGGTACTTGCACAAAACGATGCTGCAGTAGGGGTGAAAAACAGCGTAAATGCTTTTGGAAAGAAAAATTTTCTAGGAACATTCTCTCCACCCTATGCCATAATAAATGATAAGGATTTTCTTAATACGCTCGATCATCGAGAATGGATTGCCGGGATTGCCGAAGCAGTAAAAGTTGCTTTAATTAAAGATGCTGAATTCTTTAATTATATAGAAGAAAATGCACTAAAGTTGAGAGATCGCGATATGAAATCTATGGATTATATAATTTATAGATGTGCCCAACTTCATATGCAGCATATTGCTCAAGGTGGAGATCCATTTGAAAGTGGTTCATCAAGACCGCTGGATTTTGGCCATTGGGCGGCCCATAAATTAGAGCAGATGACTAACTACGATTTGCGCCACGGCGAGGCAGTAGCAAAAGGAATGGCTTTAGATTTAACCTATGCTCATTTAATTGGCCTTATAAGTCAGTCTGTTCTTGATCAAATTCTAAATGTTTTACAGAACATTGGATTCAATCTTCAGATTCCTGTAACCAAAGATGAGGAATTAAATATCCTTTTAAACGGCTTAGAAGAGTTTAGAGAGCATTTGGGCGGCGAATTAACTATTACCCTCATTAACAAAATAGGAGATAAACACGATGTTCACGAGATTGATTTATCTAAGATGAAAGAAGCTATTTCAATGCTAAATGTGTTGAGTGTACAAAACACTTCCGTTTAATATGCGCTTATCAAATAATCTACACCTTACCTACTGTACGAACATTCATCCCGGTGAAAACTGGGAAATTACCTTTGCGAATCTCAAAAAATATGTCCCTTTAATAAAGAATGCCGTTTCAGATGATGAATCCTTCGGTTTAGGGCTTAGGTTATCCAATAAAGCCAGTGAAGAGTTGGCTACGAATAACAATCTAGATGTCTTTAAAAAATGGCTAAAGGAGAATAACGTTTATATTTTTACAATGAACGGTTTTCCTTATGGGAATTTTCACAATGAACGCGTCAAAGATTTAGTTCACGCACCAGACTGGACAACTGAAGAACGTATAACATATACTAAGCGTCTGGCGGATCAGTTGGCTCAATTACTTCCTGAAAACATTTCTGGAGGAATTTCAACTTCTCCCATTAGCTATAAACATTGGCATCCTTCATTTGTAGACAAAAGAACAGCATTTAAAACTGGGGCTAAGAATCTTGCCAAAATAATTCTTCATTTATTTGAAATTGAGAACCGAACAGGAAAATATGTTCATCTAGACATAGAACCAGAGCCAGACGGATTGATAGAAAACAGCGACGAACTTATCGAGTTTTTCAATCTGTACTTAAAACCGATAGCAAAGGATTATTTGGAACAACGTATTGCGGCCAACGAGCAATTAGCAGAACAACTTATATATAAATACATAACGGTTTGTTATGATGTCTGCCATTTCTCATTAGCTTACGAAGAGCCTGAAAACACTTTAAAAATGTTTGCTTCAGAAGGGATTAAAGTGGGGAAAATCCAAGTGAGTTCAGCCTTAAAAATTCTTTCTAATGGCGGTGACAATAAAAAAATTTGGGAATCACTTTCAAAATTCAATGAATCTACTTACTTGCACCAAGTTACTGAATTGGTTGATGGGAAAGTAAAAACATACAACGATCTACCCGTGGTACTTGAAAATAAAAAGGATTTTTCTGAACTGCGCGCTCATTTCCATGTTCCTATCTTTCTAGAAGAATTTGATGGATTGTATTCTACACAGGACCAAATTTTAAACGTCGTTAACTATCTTCAAAATGAGAATATATCTGAGCATCTTGAAATAGAAACTTACACTTGGGATGTATTGCCTGAAAATTTAAAAACAGATTTGTCTTCTTCTATAATTCGAGAAATTGATTGGTTAAAAAATAAGCTTCAAAAAACGATATGAAAAAAACAGTAGTTATAAATGTTGTTGGCCTTACAAAGCGGCTTATCGGATCTCATACACCCTTTATAAAATCATTCTTAGAAAATGGGAGTTACACAGAAATAAAACCTGTTTTACCAGCTGTGACCTGTGCTGCACAAACGACTTATCTAACAGGAAAATGGCCTTCAGAACACGGCATTGTTGGTAACGGTTGGTATTTTAAAGACGTTTGTGAGGTTAAGTTTTGGCATCAGTCCAATAAGCTCATTCAAACTGAAACACTGCTCGATAAGCTTAAAAGCGATAATGCAGATTTCACTTCTGCTAACCTTTTCTGGTGGTATAATATGTACTCTAGCGCAGATTACAGTGTAACGCCAAGACCCAACTATTTAGCAGATGGAAGAAAAATTCCTGATGTTTATTCACATCCTGCAGAATTACGAGATACACTACAACAAGAATTGGGAACTTTTCCTCTCTTTAATTTTTGGGGTCCAAAAACCTCTATAAAATCCAGCCAATGGATTGCAGATGCTGCACTGCGAACAGATGAACTGCACAATCCAACGCTATCATTAATTTATTTGCCTCATCTTGATTATAATATTCAAAGACACGGCTTAGACTTTGAAAAAATAGGCAAAGATCTTCAGGAAGTTGATAAGGTAGTAGAGCAGTTAGTAAATCATTATAACAAGCAGGATGCACAAATAATCCTACTATCAGAATACGGTATTACCAATGTTGATAATACCATTCACGTAAATCGTGTTTTAAGATCAAAGGGTTATCTAAACATTAGAATAGAGCGCGGATTAGAACTTTTAGATGCTGGAGCCAGTCAAGCTTTTGCAGTTGCAGATCATCAGATTGCTCATATATATCTAAATGATAAATCACTTAAAGCCGAAATAAAAAAGTTATTGCAAAAGGTCAAAGGGGTCGAAAAAGTTTTGGGCGATGAAGAACGTAAAGAGGCTAATCTTGACAATGACAGAAGTGGAGATATTGTTCTTGTAGCAGATAAAAATTCTTGGTTTACCTATTATTTTTGGGAAGATGACAAGAAAGCTCCAGACTATGCAAGAATGGTTGACATTCACAAAAAACCAGGCTACGATCCGGTAGAAATGCAAACAGATCCTGATGATAAATTGGTTATGCCTAAAGTCATTTGGAAATTATTAAAGAAAAAATTAGGCTTCAGAACTGTATTGGATATCATACCACTAAAAGCGGACCTTATAAAAGGTTCTCACGGAAGAATCCCAGAAGATAAAGAGGATTATCCAATATTTATAAGTAATAAAAAAGATTATCTACCAAAGGCTACAGTTCAGGCAATTGATGTTTATCAGTTAATTGAAAACCATTTAAACGACGCTTAGCGATGAATTTATTTTTTAAAATTTTTGCTGTTGTTTTTGCAATACTATTTGCCTGGGCTGCCTATTTACAAAACAATGATCCAGATGCGTTTTTATGGTATTTAATTTATGGTATTGCTAGTCTGGCGTGCGTATCTTTCCTATTTAAAAGATTAAATTATTTAATTGCTCTAGTCCTTGCCGTTTCCTATTTGATTGGAGTATTCCTTTCTTGGCCAGCTCAATTTGAAGGTGTGGAAATAGGTGTTGGTGACATAAATAATATTGAACACGCAAGAGAGGCACTAGGCCTTCTTATCAATTCGGCTGCAATGGGTATTTTAGCTTGGAGGGTGAAAAGAAACATTAATTAAAATACCTGTTTATAGAACAAGAAAGTTTTCAACTTGCATCAGACATATTTTTGGTTTAAAGTAATTATTTGTCTAACAAGGGTATTTTTGACCTAATGCGATACAACTTCTTCTAAAACTTCAGGTTCCTCATAACCTTTGGGAGGTTTTTTATGCCAATAGGATGCTAATATAGAACCAGTTATATTCATTAATGGGCCAAAAACAGCTGGGGCCAAGCCCATTGTCGCAATTTTACCCACAGAATTAGCAATAGCAGAAGCTAATCCTCCATTTTGCATTCCTACCTCAATGGCAACAGTACGTGCATCTCTTTCGGGCATTTTAAAGAGTTTGGCAAACCAATATCCCAAGGTATAGCCAAATAGGTTATGAACTAAAACTATAAGAATCAGTAAAGCTCCTATGTCTAAAAGACTGTCCCTGCCAGCTGCGGTAATCACAACTATTATCAATGCAATACCTACCATCGACACGATAGGCATGGCTTTATCAAGCCATTTGGTTTTGCCGTGAAAAAGCTTATTAAACAATAATCCAGCGCCAATAGGGATTATAATCATTTTTGCAATACTCCACATCATAGCCAATACATCTATTTCAATAAATTCACCTGCAAGAAATTTCATTAAAACCGGAGTAAGAAAAGGCGCAAGCAATGTTGCGATAGATGTGATGGTAAGCGAAAGTGCAAGATTAGCTTTCGCTAAATAGGCCATCACATTAGAAGCTAGTCCGCTGGGAGAACAACCTATTAATACAATTCCTGCGGCAATTTCTGGAGGGAAATCACTCACTTCAGCAAGTGCAAGTCCCATAATTGGCATAATGGCAAATTGAGCAACAACACCTATTAGAACACCTTTTGGTGTTTTAATAACCGCCATAAAATCCTTTCCACTCATAGAAGTACCCATACCAAACATAATAATCTGAATGAGCGGAGTAATTAAGTTTGTTAATTTAAAATCCCCAACCTGAATAAAGTAAAAGGGATAATACATTGCCATCGTCACAGCGGCAAAAATCATTGTAGTATAAACAAAACCCTTAAGCGCTTCATAACCATTGAATCCTAAAGCAAGACAAACAAAGAAAGCAATTAAAAATGGTCCGCCAGAATTTATATTTCCCGTAAAAGCCATACCTAAAAAAACAATTAGCAAAAGAATAGCTAAGCCTAGAAAAATGGAATATTTATTTAAGTTTTGAAACATAATTATCTTTTAAATATTAGCGGGTTTTTATTAGCTCAGGGCGATTTTCAATCCCAAATCAGATCTTAAATGCCTGACGTCCTAATAGTTTCCATTTCCCTTCTTGTTTTTGAAATATTAGCATATTGCCAATATGTATGTGGACAGGATCTCCTGAATTAAGCGCTTCGGAATCAAAAATCTGTCTTACAATAGCAGTCTCTCCAGCCATTGTGATTTTTTGATCTAATATATCTATTGATGTGAAATCATAAGATCCATGTAATAAATCGTCGATAAACTCTTTTTTATTCTGCACCTTTCCACTGGAGTGACCGTAGCTTAACTCATCTGCAACAATAGCATCTAGAGATTCCTGAGTGGGGTCAATAATTGCCGCATTCAAAGCTTTCACAGATCCAGTTAGATTTTCTTCATTTTTAACGGAGGAAGTTGAAGTACTCGCTGAAACACTTGAAGTTTCTTTAGCTTTCTTCTCTGTTTCCTCACAACTCATAATCACAAGCAAAAGCAGAAGTATATAAATAATGTGTTTGGTTTTCATAATTTGATATTTTTAATTAATTTCATGATTATTCAGGGCAAAAGCCAAATATTGACTTCCCGATTTTTGACCTCTTCCACCGCCACATGCGATGACAACATACTGTTTATCGTCTACCATGTAGCTTATGGGTGTTGCGTAACCGGCCGCTGGCAATGTATGTTCCCAGACAACTTTGCCGGTTTTTTTATCAAAAGCTCGTATTCTTTCATCTTTCGTTGCGGCAATAAAAACCAAACCTCCAGCAGTAACTATTGGACCGCCATAATTTTCTGTCCCAGTAGTGGGAACTCCTTTCTTCTTAAGTTCTGTATATTCCCCTAGAGGTACGCGCCATACATATTCTCCTGTATTGAGATCAATTGCATTTAAGGTTCCCCACGGTGGTTTAATTCCAGGATAACCCTCTTGATCTTCTAATTTCTTCCAGGATTTTACTACATATTCTGGCTCAAAGCCAAAAGACTTTTTGACACTTGTAGACGTATCCTTTCTCTTAGACACTTCATCAGAAATGACATGCATTCCTGTAGGAATATCATAAAGATAATTTGTAATTGCCTGCAGATCTTCTTTACCTAGATGGCTAAAAGAAGGCATTCTGCCACTTCCTGTTTTAATAATAGTTTGTACCTGACTCTTATTGATTCTTTGACTTATATTTCGAAGATCTGGGAATTGGTCGCCATTACCTTTTTTGTCTGCCCCATGACAGGCTGCGCAATTTATTTGATACAAAGCATTACCATGGGAAACATTTGTCAGCTCTTCTTTTCTATTGCTGGCATTAGTCATTTGCAATATCCAAGGATCGTTATTTGCATTTTGATAAAAAATGCCATCAGGATCTATGGCATTGCCCCCCCATTCTACACCCCCACTATAACCAAAAAGTAAAGTACCTTCTTCACTGGGCGGCATAAATTTGTTATCGTATCCCAAATTTTTAATAATCTGTTTTACATAAGCCGAAGCGGCTTCAGAGACGTCTGTAATCTCCTCTTCTTTAAATACCTGAGTAGAAACCGGAAGTGGTTTCACTGGGAACTTTTGTACGGGCCACGGGTGCTCACCAAGCAAACCATCTACCGGAACAGGCAGTTCTTCTACTGGAAATACAGATTTACCGGTATCCCGGTCAAGAACGTAAACCAATCCGTCTTTTGTTGCCTGTACAACAACATCTATCCTTTTACCCTCTTTATTTATGGTCGTGAGATTGGGTGGGCAAGGATGATCCCGGTCCCACAGGTCATGATAAATGGTCTGATAATACCACTTCATTTTTCCAGTATTTGCGTTAAGGGCAATAACACAATTAGCAAACAAATTTTTCCCTTCCCTGTTTCCTCCATAGAAATCTGAGGCGGGAGAGCCCGTGCCAAAATAAATCATTCCCCTATCATCGTCTACGACGAGACCGCCCCAATTGTTAGCACCACCTACTTCTTTGTAGGCGTCTTTAGGCCAAGTCTCATAACCTAGCTCACCTGGATGCGGAATAGTGCGAAATACCCATTCTAATTTTCCTGTTACTATATTAAAAGCTCTAATATGACCTGGGGCAGCATCTCCTCTTTCTGAAACACTTGAGCCCAAGATCAACAAATCTTTAAATACTACTCCCGGCGTAGTGGCACTTACTGCAAGGCCATTAACATCATTATCTAAATTATCTGATAGGCCTTCATGAAGATCAACTGTACCATCATTCCCAAAATCTGCTACAGGAAGTCCATTGTCAGCATTTAAGGCATATAAAACGGGCCCTACAGTAAACAAAATTCTGTGATCATTTCCCTTTTCCCAATAAACTACACCGCGATTTGCGGTTATATGTGACTTATTAACTTTAGAAAAGGGAGAGAATGTCCATAATTCTTTACCTGTAGCAGCATTTATAGCAAACAAATCGAGATCAGGATTAGTACCATATAAAATTCCACCAACCACAATGGGCTGACATTGTATGGATTTTGACCTCCTTCTCTTCATAGTTAAAGTGTCTTGATCTTTCGCACTATCATAACTCCAGACGACGTCCAGATTATTTACATTATTAGTATTTATTTGCTTTAAAGGTGAAAATCTATTTCCCGCTTTGTTGCCACCATAGTACGGAAAATCCTCACCTACCTTTAAAGAAATGGAATCTGCAGAAATACGATCCTTACATGCAACATTCAATAAGAGCAATAAAAAGATAAATGCCAATCTATTTATCATTTGAACAGATATCTTAAATTCTTTTCTGATTTAATAATTATGTGCCTTCAAATAATCCTTTAGCTCTTTTCGCGTCATAGGTAGATCACTATCCTTATAATTATTTATCCAAGACATAAAATCTGCTTTTATTTCATCTGTCCATCTTGTATCTATTTGTCCGGCAGTATATTTCTTTTCGCGTAAACGCTGAAAACCAAATTGATCTCTAAGGTTTGTCACCTCAGAAGAAAGAACCAATTCATCAACCAGATGAGCAGGGATAAAAACAATCCCGTATTTAGTAGCCAAAACTACATCTCCGGGCAGCACTATTGCCCGGCCTATACGGATGGGAGCGTTAATTGAAGTAAGCATTTCCTGCTGTAAATACGACGGATCGTCCCCTCTAAACCAACCATTAAAACCGTCAATTTCTTCCAGTCCTTTTAAATCACGAACGCCCGCATCAAAAATTACCCCATTGTTTGAATTTGCATAAATGGCGTTGCCTAGATTAGACCCAATTAGAGTACCATCAATAACACGCCCATAGCCATCTGCCACATACACATCGCCTGGTTGTAAAATCTCTATAGGCCAAGAATTACTGCCCCCTATTGTATCTCTTTTTTCGGCAGCACCCATAATCTTTATCTGTTTATTAAAGTCAGGGCGTAAAGGCATGTATTGAGCGGTCAGAACCCTGCCCGTCATAACCTCATTTTCATTTACAATTTTCCATGCTCCGTCATATTGATTGTTATAGTCTTTACCCCTTAAATAACCCCACGCTTCTTCAACATTTACATGTTTTAAACGATTGAGGATGGCGTCAGATACTTTGGGGCGGCCATCTGACAATCTTTCTCCTTCCCATTGTGAGGTGAGGGATTTTATATAATCAGAAGATGAAGCGACACGTTGAGCAGATACCGTATAAATACTAAACAGACACACAATTGCTGCTATTATTTTTTTGTTCATAATGTAGTAAGGTTTGGTAAGCATTTCTATATTGAATTCAGAAAGAAGTCCATTCACTTGCAACTTTCTTTCTGAATCCAATAATTATTATTAACTAAAAGTTCTGTCATGGGAGCGTCTTTCATCCCATTCTTTAGTAGGAACAAAATAGCTGGTGTCGCGAGGATCCAAATGTTCTTTCAAAACATCTTCGTTTAATTCGATGCCTAATCCTGGCGCCGTTAAGGGGACGTTTGCGAATCCCTTCTCTATCATTTTGCGACCATCTGTTGTGGTCACTAAGTCTTCCCACCAAGGCAGATCTACAGAATGATGCTCCAGAGCCAAGAAATTTTGCGTTGCCGCGGCACAATGAACATTGGCCATAAAAGATACTGGTGTCCCAGCTTGATGCATCGCCATCGCAATACCAAACTCTTCTGCATAATCACCTATTTTCTTGGTCTCTAAAAGACCTCCTGAGGAAGCAAGGTCAGGATGTATAATATCTACAGCCCTTGCGTGGATAAGTGGTTTAAAGTCTTTTAGTAAATAAATATCTTCTCCTGTAAGTGTTGGTGTTTCTATTGCATCACTTATAGTTTTCCATTGTTCTGTATATTGCCATGGCACAACATCTTCTAGCCATGCAAGTCTATATTTTTCAAGTGCTTTACCTAATCGGATTCCATTATTCATATCAAAGTGTCCATAGTGATCCGTAGAAAGTGGTATTTCATATCCTACTAAATCACGAACATTTTCTACTATTTGGGCTAACTCTTCTAAACCCTTCTCTGTAATTTGCACTTGTGTAAATGGATGCATCGTATTACCATAAGACGTAAACTTGCTTTGATCACCCCACTGTCGTAGACTTCCGTTTTCTTCCTCCCAAAATTTGGAATTTACTAAGGTGTCTTTTTTGCCTCTTAATTCACCAATAGATACGTCCATTTTAAGCCAAGTATAACCTTGATCATTTAATCGAAAGTTTATTAGCTTTTTTTGCTCTTCTACAGATCCAGCTTCTGGTGTATCTGCATACAGTCTTACTTTATCACGATATCTTCCACCTAGCAATTGCCAAGCTGGAACGTCATATGCTTTACCACAGATATCCCAAAGTGCCATTTCTACACCACATACGCCCCCAGCTTGTCTAGAAGGCCCTCCAAATTGTTTAATGGCCTTAAATACCATTTCTACATTGCAAGGGTTCATTCCAAGAATGCGACTTTTAAGCATTAAGGCATATCTTACATCGGCGGCATCTCTTACTTCTCCCAAGCCATATATTCCTTGATTGGTATCTATTCTAATTATTGCCGTTCCTCCCATTACTCTGGTTAGAACATAGCGCATATCTGTAATCTTAAGATCAGATGGTGCAGAAGACTTTTTTACCTTAGAGGTGGTTTGCTCAATAGTTTCTTCGAAAGAATACCCCATAAAACTAGTCAATGCTATGCCTCCTAAAGCTGTTTTTTTAAGGAAGTTACGCCTAGCATCGCCCGTACGTGGACTGGCTATTTCTTTCTTCAGTGAGTCAGCGTAATCCTTTTCCTCCTTTTTGTTTTTTTCAATTAATTGCTGTAATAGATTTTTCATAAATAATTAATTTTAGATGGGTGATTTTTAGATTCCCTTCAAGTTTTTATTAACTGTTAAATATTCAATCGGTGGTTTCTTTGCCTATTCATCCCACCATACGTGGGTATCCAAGTTATCTGGTCCCATTCTGGCAATAGCCTCATTTACATGTTCTCCATTTACCGCAATTTCAGAATTGGGATAGGTAAGTCTATTTATGAAATCCCCTAATATATCCTGACCTGGATAGGTATTTGGATTTAAATCTGGATATCCTGATCTTCGAAAATTTGCAAAGGCCTCTGGCCCATTGAGAAATGATGCTACCCAATACTGTGTATTTATCTGCTCCAACGCATTGGCACCGTCATAAGGATTATCTGTCAAATAAGAATTGATATCCTCTTCTGATATAGCTGATTCTTCATCATAAAGAGCCATCTGTTCCATATGAGCACGCACCCCTGATTCATAATATCCTTCAGGTGCCCCATTTACCCACCCCCTTACAGCTGCCTCGGCAAGCAATAATTGTGTCTGACCGTAAGTCAGCATAAACATTGGAGCATTGGTTTTTACAATTCTTGTTCTATCTGCCTGGCTGAAATCATAAAAACTAGCCAATCCTAAATCTGAAACTGCCGTTTGAATTGAGATATTATCATTTCCCATAGGCATGCCAATTTGATCTTCTGCCGCTGTAGAAGCATTAGAAGGAATTTGCTCCGGCCCTGAAGAGGCCCCTATGTACCTAACTGCGATAGCCTCAAGTCTAGGGTCCTGATTATCTTTAAGATAGTCAACAAAAGTATCGACTAGATAATAATTGTTAGCTTCACTTCCATTAAGTGTAGCGCCAATAGCATTAGTAAAATTATTGTCATGTCTAATTACATAATTATCCGCGTTCGACTCCATTAAACCTCCAGCGAATGCATCCTGCACAAGTTGCTGCGCCATGGCAGGATTTACTTTTGTGAGCCGCATTCCAATCCTTAACAATAAAGAATTTCCTAATTTTCTCCATTTATCAAGATCTCCAGAATAAAGTACCTCACCCGGAACGGGTTGAGCAGAATCACTAAACCCCGCTGTAGCCTCTTTGACCTCCTTGATCAAATCCATGTATATGTCCTCCTGTGCATCATATGCTGGAAGAACGATTTGATCAGAATAACCCTTTCCTGCCTCAAAATAAGGGATGTCTCCATAATCATCTGTCAATACCATAAAAGTATATGCCTGTATTAATCTTCCCATATTTAGGAGATTACTTTGCTCAGGTGTTTCTGACAATTGATTTATAAGGTCCCCAGTATTTTTTATTACGGTTTCATAATAATCAATCCACTGTTCGGCAGCCCCATCGCGATTGTCCTGATTATAATTGGCACCTGTCAATAATCCTGAATTGGGTGTTATAATCTGTTGAACAATGCCAATATCATATTTTAAACCTCCTGTTGAAAAAGACGAACCAATTATGGCATTATTAAGAATAAAGACAGGATCAACCGCTGTAGGATCTACTTTGTTTGTATTAATCTCATCAAAATTATCTTCACATGAAACAAGCGAGAAAATAAGAGTTAGAACAAAAACACAGTTAATTATATTTTTCATAATTGCATTAATTTAAAGTTTGCAGTTAAGATTAAACCCAAAGCTGCGGGTAGTAGGTACACCTGTAGATTCTAATCCTGAAACATTATCTGAACTGAACCCAAATGAATCTGGATCTATATTGTCCACCCATTTTTTTATCATTAGTAAATTATTTGCTACTAGACTCAGGGTAACTCCCTTTATAGGTGAATTGTCGGGGATAAATTTTTTAAAATCATAACCTACTGTAACTTGACGAAGTTTCCAAAAGCCTCCATTATACACAATGGGCTCTATAAGTTGTGAAGATCTTACCACTTCCCAATAACGTTGTGATTCAGTTGCCACAGTATTAGGTTGTCCTTGTTCGTTTACCCCATCACCTATAACTCCTGTATCTCTTCCTGGAAGTGTCATTTTATGAAGGCCATGCCGTACAGCATTAAAGTTTGTACCAGAAATCATTTTATTCCCTAATTTAAAATCAATTAAAAAAGAAAGGTTAAAATCTTTATATCTAAAGCCATTCGTGATTCCTCCTATCCAATTGGGAAGTGCGCTTCCAAATAATTGAATGTCATCAGTTCTTAAAGCTCTACCATCATCTCCAAAGACCTTTCTTCCCTGATCATCCCTTTTATATCCAAATCCAGCTAGCTGACCTATTTCCTCTCCAACAACTTGATACAGAAATCCATTAAAAATGTGGTTACCTACAAGTATTCTTTCTCCAGGAGTATCAGTTAACAAGCTTATCACCTTTGTCTGATTATAAGAAGCATTTAGAGTAAAGTCCCATTGAAAGTCTGTATTTTTAATTGGCACAAAATTTAAGAGGGCTTCTATACCATCACTTCTACTTTCTCCGCTATTGATAAGTGTGCTTATAAAACCTGATGAATTAGAAATTTGTGCTGGGATAATTTGATCAAAAGTTGACTTACGATAGACGGATAAATCTAAGTTTACCCGACTTCGAAATGCCCTAATGTCTAGTCCAAATTCTGTTTCTTTGGTTCGCATGGGGCGCAGGTCGGGATTAGGAAGAATAGTGGTATTTGCGCCTGCAACAGGCTGAAGATCCCCATTGGAATTTGCAAAAAGGTTGGAGTTGATGTTATAAAAAAGCGCATCAGAATAAGGTGGAACGTCTGTGTCACTACCTACCTCTGCATATGCCGCTCTAACCTTTGCAAATGTGAGCCATTCAGGTTTGTCTTTAAAAGAATTTGAAAAAACATAGCTTAAAGAAACAGATGGATATAAAATACTCCTGTTAACAGGGGAAAGAGTAGAAAACCAATCATTACGAAGGGTTGCATTTAGGTTAAAAGTACCCTTATAAGACACATCTGCAGAACCATATAAAGAATTTACAGCACTTTCCGATAGGGTATAAAAAGGATTTTTCACACGCCCGTTTTGAACAGTATATAGATCACGTATAACAAAGTCTGTAACATCTACTCGGTTAAGGTCAGATTTTCTTTTCATCTGATTCCCACCGATATTTAGGCCAATTTCAAAATCTTCACCTATCTGCCGATTTCCAGATATGAGAAAATCAAGATTAGTTTCTCTAAACCTGCGTACTTCCTGAGTATAAGTCCCATTCACAAAACCTTCTGGAGCTGCACCCCTTGAAGCCTGTCCGGTAGGAAAACCATTATAATCCTGATCCCTTGACCAATAATCCTGTCCCAACCTAACTTGTGCAAATACCCATGGTAAAATATTATATTTTAGAGCAATATTTCCAAAGATCCTATCCCTCGTGATATTATTAAATTGTTCAGAAAGGGTAAAATATGGATTGGTTCTATTACGAAATCTTGAATAGACAAATTCATTGCCCTGAGCATCAAATTTATTGGCTTCTAGTAAATCCAAAGGCATAGAATTAGCAAGGTTATACAGCGAAACAGGGATTGTATTATCCTGCTGGCCTACGTTAGGAGGATTTGTGTTTTCTTCATTTGAATAATTAATATGTGCTGTTACATTAATTTTATCTGAAAGATCTTGTGTAACTCCCAGACTTATAGTCCTTCTCCTAAATTTGTTATTTGGCGTTATACCCTTACTTTCGAGATTGGATAGAGAAAGATTGAAACCCCCATTATCGCCACCACCTGAGAATCCTATGGAATTAGTAACATCCACACCGTCTCGATAAAATTTTCTTACTCTATCATAAACCGGAACATAGGGAACTTCTATCCCATCAAATAATATTTGAGTCATCCCCGGCTGAAATTTTTCCCCAAAAGACCATTGACCCGAGGTAGGATTGGCCGATGTGGGTCGTACTCCATTTTCACCCTGCCCATATTCATATTGATAATCAGTAAAATCGAGAGGGGTGTTATTGGTTACATTGATATTATATGTGATTCCTATTCCTTTACCCTGACCTCTTGTTTTAGTAGTTATCATAATGACACCATCCTTAGCTCTGGAACCATAAAGAGCTGCGCCTGTAGCACCTTTTAAGATTGTCATGCTCTCTATATCATCAGGATTGATACTGGAGAATCCATCACCCCCGTCAGCAAATACTCCTCCACTACTGGCATTTTCATTAGCCGTACTACCTGGATTTGTCCCAAAGCTGGTATTATCTATAGGGACACCATTTACTACTATTAAAGGGTTGTTTGTCCCGGAGATTGAAGATTGCCCTCTTATACGAACTTTAGAAGATCCACCTGGACCGGTTCCTAAAGCTGAAACGTTCACTCCCGCAACCTTTCCCTGAAGTGAATTCATAAAATTAGAAGACCTATTTACATTTACTTCATCTGCATCTACCTGCGCTACAGAATATCCCAGTTTTCGAGTTTCCTTTTTTATTCCCAAAGCCGTAACAACTACCTCATCCAATGACTGAGCATCTTCTATCATTTGTATATTTAAAATAGTATTTGCGCCTACGGCTTGCTCAACTCGTTTCATCCCTACATAGGTAAAAATCAATATAGATTCTTCTGAAGCCACATCAATGTTGAAGTTGCCGTCAAAATCTGTAAGTACTCCATTATTAGTACCCTTTTCTTGAATAGTGACCGAGGGAAGCGGGTTTCCATCATTGTCTGTAACAGTTCCTTTTACATTTATTTCATCTTGTGGTATATCTTGGACTCTCTCCTTCTTTGATACTTCTGGATCTGGTGTAATGGCAATATTATTTTTTACGATCGTAAACGTATAGGCTGTGCGATCTGAAAGCTCCTTAAGAACATTTTCTAGAGATTGCTTTTTAAATAAATAGTTGCCTGAAAATGTACTGTTTATAGACACATTTTCGCTATAAGCAAATTTGTATTCGGTCTGTGATTCTATACCTATAATGACCTGCTTCAAAGTGGGATTATAGAGTGAAAGCGAGATTTCTTGAGGATTACCAAAAAACGATAAACTAAAAAATAGTGTTAAAAGTAGTTGCCTCATGGTTGATTTATTTAATTTTGGAATGTAAAAAGCCTCTCGACGTTATGTCGGTAATGCTTTTTGTGACTTTAAAAAAGGGTTCTCTATTTGACGGTGGGAACTCTTTTTTTGTTTTAAATAAGCAGTATTTATTTATTAAATACTTTTACTTCTTTCGTGGGTTCATCTATTTCATAATTGGAATTATTAATTATTGATAGTAGTTTTAAAATTTCGGTTAATGAATCTGTTTTATTAATTCTAAGGGTAACAAGCTTGTTCTGTGTATAGGTGCTTTTTATGAATTTATAGTCAAATCTGTTTTGAAGAAATTTGAATAATTTCTCAAGTTCTATTTCATTGAGATCTATAAATTCATTACCTGCTTCAAAAGATAAGCCCGTGCTAAATTTGGATATGAAGGTTTGCCCTTCACTGGTATAAACAAAACTTTCTCCAGGAATAATTGCCCAAGACTTATTTTTAATACCTTTTATATCCACAGAGACACTTCCTGAATAAAGAAAAACTTCAGTCTTGTTTCTATCTTTTTTTTCATTCACAAGAAAAGAAGTTCCTAAAACTCTAGTATTAGTGTACTTGGTTTTCACGCTAAACTCTTTCAGGCTGTCCTTAACAATATTAAAAAATGCCTCTCCCTCAAGTTCTACTCCTCTTTCTTTGTCAAAATTTTCTTTATATCTTAATTCTGAACCTACTTTTAAAAGCACCAGACTTCCATCCGGAAGGTTTACTTCCTTATCTGTCATGCCATAATTATTAACAAGAATTGTCGGATTATAAATTTCAGCAAAGTAATAGGTAGAAAAAAGAAGTATTAAAATCGCAGCTGCGAGGCTTACTCCATATAAAATTCGCCGCGGACGATGATGTAGTGTATTTCTTTCAAAATCATCCCACGACTCGTCTATTATGTCTTTTGACATATGTTGATAAGGAGCTTTCCAAGCCTTCTCCAAAACATATTCAATATCGTTTTCTTTATTTTTCACTTAATTTATTGCAGTTTTATATTACTACAACAATTGAGAAAATAGATATTCCTAATATTTTATATAAAAAAATTATTATTTTTTATCTCCTCCTTAATAAAATTATGGGCGAGATAAAGGTGATTGGCAATGGTTTTCTTAGAGATCGCTAGGGCTAGAGCGATTTCTTCGTAAGTGAGATTTTCAATTTTATGAAGTATAAATATTTTTTTTCTTTTGGGGGGAAGTTTGTCAATCATGGCATATAGACGCACTAATTTTATATTTTTTTCTTCTACATCGTCCATTTCTTCCTCTTCTAAAAAGATTCCTTCTTCAACTTGAGAAACAGATTTAGACTCCCGTTTTAGATGGTTTATTATTAAATTTCTACAAATAGTATATATCTGTTTATCAAAAAGGATGTCCTCTTTTAACTTACTTCTCTTTTCCCAAACTTTTAAAAATGTTTGCTGAACAAAATCATCTGGTTGTAAAGTTGCCGAATTAAATCTCTTAGCAAACCAGTACAGTTTAGAATAGTAAAGTTTGTAAAGTTTTTCTAGAGAATGCAGATCCCCATCCTTTAAACCTTTTAATAAAAGATATGTATCTAAATTTTTCAAAAGAATTAAAAGTTGATAAGTAATTAAAACCTAAAAGTATAGAAAAGATAAGAATTTGTGAAATACTAACAAAAATTATATTAATAAAAATTGATATCCCTAAAATATTGTGGTAAATATTATTATAATCACATTGTTAGACAGATTCCTATAAGAGTATTACTTTTATTTTTGAAACATTACGGAACAAACTATAGGCTTTCAATTTAATATTCAGATCTAGATGTTTAAGAAAGTAATTATTACAGAAGATTTTGGCAGCATTACTAAAATGCTCCAAAATTTACTTACAGAATTAGGAGCATATCAAGTAGACTTTGCACAATATTGTGATGATGCCTATTTAAAGATTAAGAGTGCTGCTAAAAAAGAAGATCCTTACGATTTACTTATTGCAGACCTTCCTTTTAAAGCAGATCATCGCATACAGAAATATCCCTCTGGCGAATCGATCATAAGCGCTGTTAACAAGGAAAATCCTGAATTGAAAGTTATCGTTTTCTCGATGGAAGAGAAAATCCAGAAGGTCAAAAGCTGATCGAAAAATATGGTGTCAATAGTTATGTTTGCAAAGGCCGCAACGGACTTCCGGAGTTAAAACAATCTCTAGAAGCAACAAAACAAGATCAGCAATTCTTATCGCCGTAGGTAGCACACGCTTTTAATGAAAGACAAAATCTTGAAATTGAAGATTATGATATAGAATTGATGCAAAATCTGGCTGAAGGTTATTCTAACAGATAGATAAGTGAGTTATTTAAGAAACGTGGAATGAGCTCCAGCAGTCTGAGTTCTATTGAAAAACGTTTAAACCGCCTTCGCATTCAGTTTAAAGCAAATAATGCAACCCATCTTGTAGCACTAGTAAAAGATCTAGGGCTTATTTAAAATAAAACTTTCACGCTTTACGGTTTTCCGTAAAAATTAAACAACATACTAAAGTAATATTGCATAGGGATCATTAATTTATTAATGATTTAGGGGATGTAAGAGGCACATGTAAATGTGTCTCTTACTGTTTTAGGTTATCTCAATCTTTTATCATAGTAAGCATCCCGTTTTAGCCCAAAACAGTCACATATAGTAGCTAATGAGAGAAATAACTTTGGCTTATTGCTTAGTTATGACTAAGGCTTGATATTTAGTTTTTTTAAGTTCCAAAACGCTTTTATAGCCTAGTTTTTGGGCAGCTACTTCTAGATAGGCATCATCAACGAGTTGATCCATATCCTTTTTTTAAGAAGCAGTTTTTTTAAGTTGCTCAATTTCTTTTGGGAGTGATTTCGTCCTTTGTTACTACCATAACTAGTATTCATTAAGTCTTTACGTTCATACTTTCTGATCCATTCATGGTAATAAAAGCTTTGTTAATTTGAATGGCTTTGAAAATATTGCTTCTTCCATGAATACTTTAGGAATTTATTCTAATCCCTTATTGAATAATATAGATGCTCTTGCTAATATTGAATCTATTTATGGATATAAAATCATTCTGGATAATGATCTTTTAAGTGATTATAGTATTGAGTCTGTCTGCTTTCATTTGAAGAATAATGGTAATTCAGTAATTAACAAAAATAGCAATAAATGCAATGATGTTACTGAAGTTTTGGGTTATTGTGCAAATTTATTAACTAACAACGAAGAGTTTGCAGAGTTTAATATTTATCCAAATCCAACTGAAGGGATTATTAATAATAATAGTCAATTTTCACAGAATTATGTTATAATAGTACTTGACATATTTGGTAGAGTTATAATAGAAGAAACTACAAAGAATAAAAAACTTGATTTATCAAATTTAATCAACGGAGTATATTTTGTTTCTATTCATAATGGTTTTAAAAGTTATTCATTAGAAATCGTAAAAAAATAATCCTTTCTAAGTTTAATAATTTAGGTTATTCATATTCAGAGTCGAATGAGAAATTTGAATAATCCCAAGTAAATCGATAGTTTTTCAAATTCAATGCGGTTATTGATTTCTAACGCGTTTATGTATAAAAAATAGCTGCGGTTTTGTGTGAGAGGATTTTCCGCAGGCAAATCAGACGTAACAAAAGTGC
>CAXBEL010000008.1:0-44471 GCA_963974735.1 uncultured Flavobacteriaceae bacterium
TTAGCGAAGTTGCCTACGAATTAGGTTTTGAGCATTCACAATCGTTTAGCAAACTGTTTAAAGCAAAAACAAATTTCTCCCCTTCGGCATACAGAAAATTCCTTAATTAAGTCAACGTAAGCTGTATTTACTAGCATCGTTATCAACTATCATACTTCATATATGCAGTGAAACTTGATTGAAAAGCAACTGGTTAATTTTCATCATACTATAAGGCTGTTCACGGGAGTCTTCATCTAAAAAAAATATGAACTTAAAAAAAAAGCAGACTGATGCCAATTTAAAACCTGGAAATCGAACGGTACCGGGGCGCACAATTCCAGTACCGCATAGGGATATCAGTGAAAGAGCTAAAGAAATGATTGCCGCTCCATATAATGTTTTCATAAATTGGAATCTTAATCCTCCCACAAAAGAGGATTGGCGTAAAATTGTCACTAAGGTAAGTGAAAGTTCAGCACCAGCGGTTAACAAATTGATTAAAGACCTAGGTTTAAAAGTTGAGCAACTTCAGATTGGGGGTGTAAAGTGTTATAGATTAACTCCGGGAAGCATCCCTGAAAATCATCGCAAACAGCTAGTAATTGTCGCACACGGAGGTGGATACGTTTATGCTCCTGGGATTGGATCGGTTAGAGAGGCAGCCATGTTTGCCGCTTTTGGTGGCTACACTACGATCTCGGTTGATTATAGTTTGTCTTCCGAGACTCCTTTTCCTGCTGCCATTGAAGATATGATTGACGTTTGGCAGACAATACTAGCAGAGTATGACCCTGGTAATATTGCAATGACTGGCACTTCAGCCGGAGGGGGCCTTATTATGGCAACAATTTTAAAAATTAAAGAGCTTGGGCTTGCAATGCCAGCAGCAATAGCTCCGTCTTCCCCATGGGCTGATCTTACCGAAACAGGTGACAGTTATAAAACCAACGAATGGCTAGACAATATTCTCGTGAGCTATTCTGGTTATTTAGGGCTAGCCGCAAAACTTTATGCCAATGGCAATGATCTTAGTCACCCTCTATTATCTCCTATAAATGGGGATTTAGAAGGTTTTCCACCTACCATTCTCACATCTGGCACCCGAGACCTCTTTTTAAGTAATACAGTAAGATCTCATCGCAAATTGAGGCGCGCCGGTGTGCCTGCGCAATTACAGATTTATGAAGGTATTTCTCATTCTCAACTTTCCTTTGACCCAGACCTTCCTGAAACACGAGAAGCCTATCGTGAGATTGCTGCTTTTTTCGATCAATACCTCATTTCGTAGTATTTTCTATTTTGGACTACTAATTATTTTCGTTCAATCTGAAAATCAAAAATCTAATTGATGAAAATAACGTTGAAAAGCAAAAATCATTCAATAAAATAGATTTGACTAAGCCTTCCATAGATTTGGAAAAGTGAGAGACTTTTTAATATACCAATTTTGTATCATCATCTAAATTTAAAAAAAATGAATACAAAAAAAGTATGGTTTATAACAGGAGCCTCTAAAGGATTAGGGTTAACACTAACTAAAAAATTACTCAATCAAGGTTTTAACGTTGCTGCCACCTCACGAAGTAAAAAATCCTTAATTCAAGAAGTTGGAGAAGAAAATGAAAAGTTCCTACCCTTGGAGATGGATTTGACCAATAATGAAAACGTGAAAAAAGCTATTGAGGCCGCTAATGCGCATTTTAGTAAAATTGATGTTTTAGTCAATAATGCTGGTTACAGTCAAATAGGAACTTTAGAAGAACTTTCTGCAGACGAAGTAGAAAATAACTTTAAAGTGAATGTATTTGGTTCTCTTAATGTTATTAGAAATGCTGCTCCATATTTACGCAAGCAACAATCTGGGCATATTTTCAACATTTCTTCGATAGGTGGTTATACAGGAAATTTTGCCGGTTTTGGTATATACTGTTCTACGAAATTTGCCGTTGCAGGTTTTACAGAAGCTTTAGCTGAAGAAATGAAACCATTCGGAGTTCATACTACCTTGGTATACCCTGGATATTTTAGAACCAATTTTTTATCAGAAGGTTCTGTTCAAACTCCAGCATATGAAATTGAAGATTACAAATCTGCTCGTGAAATGGAACAAGCACATTTAAATGACATTAATGGTAATCAACCCAATGACCCAGAAAAAGCAGCGGACGTATTTATTTCATTAAGTGAACAAGAAAATCCACCTGTACATTTCTTTATGGGAGAAGATGCATATCACTATGCAAATCTTAAAATTGAGACGGTTAAAGAAGCTATGGCAGAGAATAAAGTCTTAGGAACATCTACAGGATTTAAAAATTAAATTTTGGAGGAAATGACCATAGAAGAATCAAAGGAATATATTGGAATGTGGGTAACAGAGGATGGTAACATTCGTCACGAATTATTGCCTAATAACCGATATGATGAAGCAAGAGGCAATAGAAAAAGTGCTTATCAAGAAGGTTATAAAGTTTCAGGAAATCATATTGATTATAAAGATGATACAGGGTTCACAGCTGATGGGGAATTCAGAAATGGAATCCTGTATCACGCAGGAATGGTCTTATACAAAGAAAATTAATTCTTACTTTTAAAGAATGAAAACCATACTTCGATTTAAATCTCTTAGTGAATTTCATAGCTATAGTAATTTAATTAAGCCAGAGCACCCCTTAATTAGTCTGGTAGATTATAGTAAAGTACATTATCCATCAGATACTGATGAAATCAAATGGATACAAGATTTTTATTCTATTGGTTTAAAACGAAATGTAAGCGAAAAGTTCAATTATGGGCAGCAAAACTATGATTTTGACGAAGGTGTGTTGTCTTTTGTTGCACCCCAACAAACCCTAAACATTCAAATAAATCAAGATGTGAAAGTAAATGCAACTGGGTGGTTATTATTGATCCACCCAGATTTTTTATGGAACACACCCTTGGCTACACTTATTAAAAAGTATGACTTCTTCGGTTATGCCGTTAATGAGGCTCTTTTCCTTTCTGAAAAAGAAGAAAATAATTTAGTAGCGCTGTTTAAAAACATTCAAAAAGAATATCAATCGAAAATTGATAAATTTAGTCAGAATATCATTATTTCACAGATTGAGTTACTACTGAATTATGCGGAACGTTATTACGAAAGACAATTTATAACAAGGAAAATTACCAATCACCAAATCCTCACAAGATTGGAAGAACGTTTAAATCATTATTTCAATAATGCAGAGATTTTAGCTAATGGAATTCCTACGGTAAGCCAAATTGCAAATGATTTAAATCTTTCCCCTAATTACTTAAGCAGTACTTTAAAACTAATTAGTGGACAAAGTACGCAGCAACACATTCATAATAAATTAATTGAGAACGCTAAAGAAAAATTATCGACTACAGAACTAAGTGTAAGTGAAATTGCTTTTGAATTAGGTTTTGAACATCCCGCCTCATTCAGCAAACTTTTTAAGACAAAGACAAACTTATCACCATTAGAATTTAGACAATCGTTTAACTAAAATAAGCCCAGCTGCCAACATGGTGTATGAGCAATAGCGGGTTTTAGACATATTTTGAAAGCTTATGCTTATTCAAATTTTTTTCTATATTTATAAAATGTAGTTCTAAAAATCTGCTGCTGCTCATACACAAGACCGGTGGCATTAATACTATATTGAAATTATGAACTCCAAATTGAAATTTGAATATAAAGAATTAAAAAACATAATTGAGTTTCTAAAGAAAAAAGCGGATGATATTTCTAAAAAAGAATTCAATGATCCCGACAAACTAGAAAATCAAATCGAAGAGTGGAAAAGTGAAATAGAAAGATTTGTTCAAGAAAATTTAAGTTCATATTCAGAAGATTTACTTTCAGTTTTTAGATCATACAAGCGAGAAAACTTCATTCTTTTCAATCTAAAAAATTGGAAGAATTTTGAAAGTAAAGAAGAAGAACAAATTTCATATTTAAAACATAAATTTTCAATTTCAATTGAGAGTTTTAATGTTTTAGTAGATTACATTTCAATAATCGATCCACTAAAGAATGGCAAAGGAATCAACATCAATAGTATTCAGGATAAAATATTATTTGTGTTAGATAAGCTGTACGATTTATATAATGATAAATATTATTCAGTTAATCTAATTTTAGAGCTAAACGATATAGATTTCCGAGATGACGAACCTTTGGAAATAGCAACTGATTTAAGTAAAAGAGGATATGCAATTAAAGAATCAGAGTATGCGCAAAATGATTTGATTAAAATATCAGTCAGAGGCGCTTCGTATATAGAAAGAAAAAGAAAGGCTAAAAAGAAAAAGCCAAATAACAATGAAAATATTGATGATAAAATTGATGAAGTTTTAAAAAAGTTAGCCAAACTAGGATACGGTCAGGAAATTATTTTCAACGAAATCGATGAATTAAGAGAAGATTCTAAAAAACTCTCGAAAAAATCTTTTGCTCAATTAGTAAAAGGTAAAGTGGTGGATTTGGCATTATCGAATATAATAAATCCGGATACAGCGAAATACATATACGAAACAATCGTCGATAGTAAATTTAAGTTATTGCCCTAAAGTACTAATGCCAACAATATATAAAAACAATGCTCAAACCTGTCTCCAATCGAAGTTTGTGCTCGCTTGCTCGGCGGATTGTCCTGCGGACAATCAAGCTCGCCAGCTCGCACTGTTTTTATACGGGACGTTGGCAACAATATCACAAACTGTGCCCGAATTCAAGAAATTAATAAAACCGAGTAAAATAAGAATTTGGGATTATATACCAATTGGAATTTGCCTATGCTTTTCTATTTATTTTCTGATAACCAACCAAGTTGAATTTGAAACAAGAAGACCAATTGTATATTATTCCTTCGGAATTTACTTCTTCACTTTATTTTTCAACTATGGTCATTTGAGAAATATTAATCTCTGGAATATTTGGTTTGGGTTTTCAATAATTCAAATTGTGATTTATTACAAGCACGGACTTGACAATACTGATTGGCCAGCTATACGTGGATTGAGGAACTTTTGGTTATACTTAATCTTATTTCAAGTTTTACGATGGTTAAGTTTTAAATTACAAAAACAAGAATTTGTAACTCTCTCAAGAACGCAAAAAGATTTACACGATGATCGAGAATTTAAACTATGGGATTTTATATTATTTATACCTGCTATTGCATCAATTTTCATACTTCAAGTGATTTGATAAAAAACTATGCACAACAACATACAATAGCAAATGCGGGGTTGTTAGAAAAGAACTAAATTAGTTTTTAAAACAAGCAAAATCATAAGCCATCAACTTCGCATCCATAACTCCGCGCCACTTCTCGTACGGAGCCGTTGGCAATAACATCCAAAAACTTTCGTAAACTTGAAAATATCATCTATTAGTATAACAAACATCTTAAAATGAGAAAACTAATTTACGGAATTTCAATTCTAGCTCTATTGATCTCTTGTGAACAAAAAAAAGAGAAACAAGCAGATCTAACAGAGAAAATAAATCCGATTGAAGACCCAAATCAATTTATTGGCAATCATAAAGCAAAAGCAATGGTTTTGGGAGTTTTCCATTTCAGTAATCCTGGTCTTGACAGTTATAAACAGAAATTTTCCTTCAATATTTTAGAAGATAAACGCCAAAAAGAATTGGACACGCTAATTAATAAAATAGCGCAGTACAGACCAACGAAAATACTTGTTGAATCCAATAGAATAGAAACGGACAGTGTCTTAAATAACAGATACCAAAAATATCTTGCAGGAACTTTTGATATTAATGACAAAAGCAATGAAGTTTATCAAATTGCTTTTAAGCTTGCCAAAAAACTTGGCCATAAAAGTGTATATCCATCAGACGCATCAGCAGAATGGTTCGGAATAGACTTGGATTGGGATAATTTCGATGAAGATGATTACCTAAAAAAACTTGGCCAATTTGAAAAAGCAAAACGTTATGATTACGAACCGTTTTACGAATTACACGATTCATTGAAAACAGTTCAAACTCTAACTCAACATTTTATTTCAATTAACAATCCAGATGATAGGTTAAAAGATCATCAAGCATATTTAACCGAGACACTTTTAGTTGGAGCAGGTGATAATTATTTGGGAGCGGATTCGGTTGCAAGATGGTATCGACGGAATTTAAGAATATTTGCAAACGCTTATGATTTAACTGATTTTGATAGCGAAGAAAGGCTTTTGCTGATTTATGGTGCAGGTCACGTTTGGCAGTTAAGTCAACTTTTCACAGATTCACCCGATTTTGATTATGTAGAGGCAAACACATACTTGACGGAATAATACTGTTGCCAACAATAGTAATGGTGGCTAACAGACAAATTCAAAAACCGCTGTTTATTCGCAAAAAATTTCGGTCAAAACACCGAAAAAATAGTAATTTAACTCCACCACTTCGGTTATAATAAACCGCTGGTAATAATACTTAAAGAAGAAATCGTTTGACAAATAGATACTATCTGAAATCGAAAAAAGAAAAAAGAAACTTTCATTTTCAACTTGCTATTTATTCCTTATTGTCGATCATATTAATATTTTCAATATCATATTTCTTTAGACTTTATTTTCTGCCATTTATTTTCATTTGGTTGACCTTAATACTATTAGCTCCCTTTATTGACACTCCAACACTTGTAAAAAATGGAAAATTAAAATATTACTCTTCACTACTATTAGCTGAAAATGAAAAGAATAATTCAATTAGTATTCATGGTGGAACTTTATTTGACTATTATTTCATTTTTGACAAAAACTCAAGCGGAACTGAAAGGAAAAAAATTATCCTTCAACAATATTTAGAAGGCCTTTTAAATTTGACTAAACACTATGAAAATTCATCTTGTAAAAATTTAAATATTAAAGGAACTACATATATTATAAATGAGAATACAGCTAAAAAATTAGGGTTTAAATCTAAACAGCCTGAGTTTATCCAGACCATAATCTTAATATTAAATTATCCCAATTTAATGGTAACTAAATCAATAGCAAGTAAGAAATTATCCTTCCCTAATTTGACAAATATTAGAACTTATGAAACAAGCCTGGAAAATTTAATCGCAAATACAGAGAAGATTAAAATTATAAACAAAAGAATAAAAAGTACTATTGCCAATAACCGGTAGCTTTTCAAAGAAAATAATTAAATGAACCAACAATTAAAATCTTAAGCCCACAAATCTGCGTCCCTACTCCCGCAACTTGTGTTAACCGCGATTGTTATGTTTATTAAAAACCAATCCATATGAAAAAAACTCTTTTAATCATTTTAATTTTCGGATTTGTTTCCTGTAAAAAGAATAATGAAAATTCACAAACCGAATTAAAAGAAGTAATTGAGGATAATGCTGAATTAGTTGAAATTTATAAAAATGACCAAGCCGATAGACAAGCAGGAGAGAATATTGAGTGGAGTGTTGTTTCAAAAAGAGACAGTTTGCGAGAACTAAGGGTTTATCAACTTTTGGATTCAAATAAAGTTAGGACTTCTAAAGACTATCGTAATGCAGCTATGGTTTTTCAACACGGAGGAGATTCTACTGCGTATGGAATGGCTGTTAAAATGATGCGTAAATCAATAGAACTTGATTCTACAGCTGACAAATGGCTTTTAGCAGCGGCAATTGACAGATATTTATTAAGTAAAGATGAACCTCAAATTTATGGCACTCAATATCATAAATATGGAAAAGACGAACCTTGGCAAATTGCAAAAATGGATACCACAAAAATTTCCGATGCCGAACGAATTGAATATGGTGTAGAAACTTTGGCGGAACAAAAAGAAAAAGTTAAGCGTATTAACCAGAAAAAATTATATGACATCTATTCTCAAGGAAAATCTGTTGACCAAATTGTTAAAATTATAAAATCAGAAAACAAAAGTGACCCTAAATACGATATTTCTGAAAATGGAATTAATGGTTTCGGTTATAATTTAATGGGTGAAGACAAATATGAAGATGCGTTAAAAATTTTCACTCTCAACACGGAATTATATCCCAATGCTTACAATACTTGGGATAGCTTAGGAGAATGTCTTTTGGCACTTGGAAAGAAAGAAGATGGAATTAATGCCTATAAAAAATCATTAGAACTTAATCCTGAAAATGAAAACGCTGAAACAGTAATTGCGGAAAATAAATAACAAAGCATAACAATGAACTAAGCTATAAGCCATAGCTTCTGCCCTGCCCTTTGGAGAATCCTACGGATTTTCTACCGCTAGATTCTTTTTGTTATCTTAGTTTACAAAATCACACTACGGACACATAGCTTAAACTGTTGGGTATAATACAATAGAATGACTAGAACTGAAAAGCTTGTTTATGATTTATGTAATTTAACATTTTTATCATTATGGAGTTTTGCTAATCCACTGGGGAAAAAAGATAAAGAATTATGTGATGTCTTAGTTATATGTGAACCAGACATAATTATATTTTCGGTTAAGGATATTCAAATTAAAGATTCGGGAAATCTAGAAGTTGATTTTAACAGGTGGATAGAAAGAGCTATAAAATCTTCTGCTAAACAAATTTACGGAGCAGAAAGGTTTTTAGAAAGTTCAACTCAAGTAAAACTTAACGATGGAAAAACCATAATTGATATTCCCAAAAACAATAATACAAGGATACATAGAGTTGCTGTCGCCTTTGGAAGGGGAGATAGATTCCCACTGCAATACGGAGATTTCGGTAATGGATTTGTTCACGTTTTGGATGAAAGAGCGGTTGAAATTGTTCTGAAAGAATTAGATACAATTACAGACTTTGTAAATTATTTGGACTCAAAAGAAAAATTCATTCGAGAAGGCAAATTTCCATTCACTTACAGTGAAGAAGATATGTTAGCCTATTTCATTTCAAACAATTTTTCATTTCCAGAAGAGGCTGATGTGGTAATCTTTGAATCTGATCTTTACGAAGGTTTATCCAATGATTCTAAATATCAAGAAATTTTAGCTCGACTGAGTATTAGTTACGTATGGGATAATTTAATCGAGAAATTGGTAGATGATTTTAAAAATGGATTATTAATAAATGATGTGACAAGAAATGAGTTAGAACTTACTATTCGTCAAATGGCTAGAGAGGACAGAAATAAGAGAAAATTTCTAAGTGAAAAATTTTTAGAGTTTGTAGGATATTTTGAAGAGCCAAAGGCTGTATCAAGGTTAATAAAGTCAAATGATGATTTAATATATGTTTTTCTTTTAGGCGATTTCAATGAGCGGGAAAGGAGAATGAGAGAATTACAATTAAGATGTTTCGTTGCAAGATCTAAATTTAATTGTACTAAAATAATTGGTCTAGCCACAGAAAAATATAGCAAAGATGGATATTCTATGGACTTTTCGTATTCTCATTATCCATATTTTGATGATGAATCAATTCAAAAGGCTAAAGAATTAAGTGAAGAATTAAACTACTTTAATAATCCTAGAATATCAGGATTTAAGTAATTGTACTATACCCAACAAAGAACTAAATTAGTTTCCATAACATACAAAATCATTAAGCCGACAAAACCGCATCCAAAACTCCGCGCCACTTGTCGTTATAATAGACGTTATGTGCAAGCATTTCGAAGATGTTTAGTATTATCGTAGCGAATAATAGAGTAAATAAAGTTTACAAAATGAAATACATTATTCTGTTTACATTTTTTTTGTGCGTAGAATATTGTTCTGCGCAAGTTAATAAGAGCGACAAACAAAGGGTTATTGTCACTACTGACCTTGGTGGTACAGACCCCGATGATACCCAATCTATGATTCATCTTTTGGTCAGTTCCAATGTAATAGACATCGAAGGGCTTGTAAGCTCGCAGGTTTGGGTGGACGACCCAAACAAAACAGATAAGATAATTGAGGTTATCAATTGGTATCAAGAAGTTTTACCCCGCTTGAAAAAGCAAGCAGTCGGTTATCCGGATGCAAACTATTTAAGATCAATCACTAAGCAAGGACAGGCAAAATCTAATATGTCGGGTGTAGGAGAAGGCAAAGACTCGCCAGGGTCAGAACTCATTATTTCAGTAGTAGACAAGAAAGGAGACAATCGCCCAGTATGGATAGCGGGATGGGGAGGCATGAATACTTTGGCACAAGCCCTTTGGAAAGTAAAGAATACGCGAAGCAAAAAAGCATTAAGCGCATTCATAAAGAAAATACGAATCTATGACGTGCTTGGACAAGATGATGCGGGTGCATGGATTGCAAAAAAATTTCCTGACATTATATATATACGCAACAAAGAAATCTACGGATGGGCACCATCTGACGATTGGACGAAGAACAACGTGCAGAAAATAACCCCTTTAGGTGTTAATTACCCAAGTAGAATCTGGGCAACGGAAGGCGATACCCCTTCGTTTCTCTACGTTTATGCCAATGGTTTAAATGTACCGGAACACATGGACTATGGAGGCTGGGGCGGACGATTCTCCACAGAGAAAATAAGTGAAATACGTGGTATGGATTTCATTGTCAAGAGTGGCAAAGATGAAACCCAATACGACCCTTATTATATGTACGGCAGTTCAAAAGAAGGTATTGAAGCCATAAACAAATGGAAACAACATATCTGGAATGATTTTGCAGCTCGTATGCTATGGACTACAACAGATGATTATTCTGCTGTAAACCATCACCCGATAGCCATTGTAGATGATGATAGTTCCTTAAAATTTTTATATAAAAGGACTAAAGCTGGAAATTCCTTGACATTTGACGCCTCTGAATCGAAAGATCCTGATGGAAATCAACTGGATTATAAATGGTTTGTTTATAGTGAACCAAGTACATATAAAGGTGCAATAAATATAGAAGAAAGTTCATCATCTACATGTAAACTACTGGTACCTGCCAATGCTTCAGGCAAAACAATACATCTTATTTTAGAAATAACTGACAACGGTATTCCGGCTTTAACTGCGTATAGACGAATTGTAATAAATGTAGACAAAGAATAAGAACTAAATGCCAGCAAACATCATCGGCTATAGAAAATGCGAAGTAATTGCTAAAATGAAAATATAGACATAAAATAAAGGTTAGTAATAAACCGAAAGCTTAGCGCTTCGTACTTGCCTACTTTGAATATTTTTCAACCACAGCATCTCCCCAATCTGCAATTGATTGAATTAAGGGAATTAAGGTCTTACCAAAATCAGTTAAGGAATACTCAACTTTCAAAGGAGGTTTTGAGGTGTAAACCTTTCGTTTAACCAAGCCGTCTTCTTCTAATGCTTTAAGCTGTAAACTCAAAGTTCGTTCAGTTACAGTTGGCATCGATTTTCTCAATTCGTTATACCGTAATTTTTCATTCATCAAATGAAAAAGAATAACTGTTTTCCATTTTCCGCCAATAATTCCCATTGTTAAACTTGCACAACAAGGGTAATCTTTACCTCTGAAATTGAGCATTTTCGCTTTAACTATTTCCATAAAATTTATACTATCAATTATGACCGTTATTGCAAAGATATTATACTATACATATTTTTGCAACTATAATTTTTATAGTAATTAAAAATCAATACATTATGAAAGCAATGACAATTAGCGAATATGGAGAGAACGCAACTTTTAAATCCAAAGAAGTAGAAAATCCAACACTTAAAAAAGGACAGGTATTAGTTAAAATTTCTGCATCAAGTATCAATACAGTAGATACTATGATTAAAAATATGGGAACAGATTTACCATTTGCACCAGCAACGCCAGCTATACTAGGGATGGACTTTGCAGGAACAATTGAAGAAATAGGAACAGAGGTTACTGATTTTTCGGTGGGCGATGAAGTCTATGGTTGTGCAGGTGGACTGGCAGACTTACAAGGAACATTAGCTGAATATATAACAGCAGATAGCAAATTAATCGCTCGAAAACCAAAAAACCTGAGCATGAAAGAAGCGGCCTCCCTCCCACTGGTTGGAATAACAGCTTATGAAGGGTTAACCCGAGCAAACGTTAAAAGTGGGCAGAAAGTTTTGGTACACGGTGGTACAGGTGGAGTTGGACACGTAGCTGTGCAGTTGGCTAAACATTTTGGCGCAGATGTATATGCAACAGTTAGCGGAGAAAAACAAATGCAAATTCTTGAAAATTATGGTGCAAAAGGTATTGATTATAAAACAGAACAAGTTGAAGATTACGTCAATAAGCATACAAACGGAGTAGGATTTGATGTTGTTTTTGACTCCGTAGGTGGAGAAAATTTGCTTAAATCTTTTGAAGCAGCTGCATTAAATGGTCAAGTTGCAACTACAGTTTCCTTATGTGAACTTGATTTAACTACCATGCACTTTAAAGGACTTTCTCTACACGTTATATTTATGCTTATACCAATGCTACATAATTTTAAGAGAGAACAACATGGAGAAATTTTAAGAAACATTACCAAAATTGCTGAAGCAGGAGATTTAATCCCTTTATTAGATGAAAAACAATTTTCACTAGAAAATGTTGGAGAGGCGTATGCAAGACTTGAAAGCAAAAAAGCAATAGGAAAAGTAGTTGTTGAAAATTAAATTATGGGTTAAAAAAATATACATCCTTTTTTCGCTTCATTTTTGTTTTTTCTTTTCTTGTAAAGATAGGAGTCAAAACAAAAGTGAAGTAGAAAAAAGAGTTTGGAACAGATGGAAAACACCGCGAACAAAGTCTTATTAAGCAGTGAGATTATAACCCACCAAAAAGTATACAACATTCGAAAATCTGTATAAGAGCTGTAGACTCCTACCAACCGACCTTTGTCTTATTCTTTTTAATCACTAAAAAAATAGACAAAAATGAAAACAAATCAATTGCATAAAAAAGGTTGGACACCAGACAGAATTGAAGATTTAAATGGCAAAACATACGTCATTACAGGTACGACAAGCGGTACAGGTTTTGAGGCAGCAAAAATATTGCTATCAAAGGGAGCAAAAGTGGTAATGCTTAATCGAAACCCAAAGAAAGCAGAAGAGACTATTAAAACTTTAAAACAAGAACTTGGAGACCACATAAACGTTTTAGCTATAAAAATGGATTTGGCAGAACAGGCTTCTGTAAAAAAAGCAGCAGCAGAAGTACTTAAAATATTTTCGCAAATCGATGCGCTTATCTGTAACGCTGCTATTGCCCAAGTTCCTAAACAAACTTTTACCGTAGATGGCTGGGAAAGTCAAATGGGGACAAATCATTTCGGAAATTTCACGCTGCAAGCTTTATTATTTCCGTTGATAGAAAAATCAAAAGGGAGAATTGTAACCGTTGGTAGTATGGGGTATAATATGGGAATTAAGACCATACAGTTTGATGATATGAACTGGGATAAAAACTACAGTCCAAACGATGTATATAGCCAAAGTAAATTAGCACAGATTATGTGTGTTTACGAATTGCAAGACCAACTTCAAGAAGCGGGCAAAACTGATGTGCAAGTGTATGCCTGTCATCCAGGTGCTTCCCGAACTTCATTGATTAAAACCAGTGGTAGTTTAATGACTCGCTTTGTTTGGCAACTCATGAAATTGTCCCCAATGGTACAATCGGCAGAAAAAGGCGCTTATCCACAATTGATGTGCGCAACAGAAACAAACCTGGATCAAAGCAGTTTTTATGGTCCAACAGGAAGAAACAACTGGACAGGACCAGTTGCAGCACATACCTTAGAACCGCACGCAAAAGATAAAGCTGTAGCTAAAAGACTTTGGGAACGTTCAGAAAAAGAAACAGGAGTAAATTGGAATATCTAAATTAGTAGTATGAAACACTTTAAAACATTATCATCATATTTAGATTATTTGGAGCTTCCTCGCCCAGAGCATCCTATGTTGAGTATTTTTAACTCAAAAGGCGATGGCTACTTACCTTGCCCAAGAGAAAGTTCGCCACCCATTACAAACGATTGCTATTCCATAAGTTTTAAAAAATATGTAACCGGAGATTTAAACTACGGGCGCACAAAATATGATTTCACCAATGGTGCGTTGATTTTTATTGCTCCCAAACAAGTCTTGCAATGGGATAATAGCGTAGTGTTTGAGCAAAAAGGCTTTTCAATAAACTTTCACGAAGATTTTTTGAAAGGAAGTGAATTAGCTCAACAAATTAAAAAGTATGGGTTCTTTTCCTACTCAGTAAATGAAGCCCTACACCTTTCGCCAAAAGAAGAAAAACAAATAGAATCGATAGTAGAAAATATTAAAATTGAATACCAGAACAACCAAGATGCTTTTAGTAAAGAAATCATTATTTCTCAATTAGATACCTTATTAAAATATGCGAATCGCTTTTATGAAAGACAGTTTTTAAACCGAAAAGAACTATCTAACGATTTATTAGAACAATTTAATTTGCAGCTATCAGCATACTTTGAATCAGGACAACTGCAAGAAAAAGGTATCCCGAGCATAGAACAAATCGCTAGTAAAATGTCTGTTTCGCAACGGTACTTAAGCGATACACTCAAAAAAGAAACAGGTAAAACCACTACAGAACATTTGCAATTGCATTTAATTGATGCGGCCAAGCATATCTTATTACAACCCAATAAAAGTATTTCTGAAGTGGCTTACGAATTAGGCTTTGAATATCCGCCCTATTTTTCGAGATTATTTAAAAAGAAAGAAGGCATAAGTCCTACGGAGTATAGAGAAAAATATAAATTGAACTAAACTATGGAAACACTAAATTTAGCCACAGAATGGGCAAAAGCCGAAGTCTTCTCGACACGGTTTTTTATCCTTTTTGCAATCTTATTTTTAATTGCCAGTATAGGGTTTTGGCAGTTAGGAAAAACAGATTTAGCAAAGGCATATATCATTCCAACCTTGGTTGCAGGCTTATTACTTATGACCATAGGATTGGGTCTATTTTTTACCAATAAATCAAGAGTAACTCAATTTGAAAAAGCGTTTAACGCTGATGCACCTGCCTTTTTTCAGTCAGAGATGGAGCGTACCGATAGCACTTTAAAGGAATACACCGTTGTATTTAAGGTAATACCCATTCTAATGATCGTAGCAGCATTAATAATTTTATTTATTAACACACCCACTTGGCGAGCAATTAGCATTACAACAATGGCAATGCTCATTGTTATTTTATTGGTAGACGGTACCGCCTACGCAAGAATGAATACCTACCATAAAGAATTGAGATTAGTGGATATAGAAAATGAAATTTAAAATATCTACACACTACACTGTATAAAAATAATAGACGAAATATTTGTACATTCAAGGGTTATAGCCCGCTTCAACTATCTTGTAACTTGACAGGAAAGTGCCACGCACTCGGCTATGCTTAATATATAACCGTTGTAGTACATTGCTCAGAATGATCCTGCTTCTTATTGTTGATAACACACTAATAACTAATTCTTTAAAAAAATTTCAACAAAAATTAAAATACTACTTTTATGCCTAACAGTTATATTGATTTTTATGACGAACAAAATTTGGTACAAACTTGTTGATCTGAAATATGGAGAATGTTATTTGACACGTTATATATCTCTACAAAGAAATTTAAAGAGAGGATTTAAAATTGCTACATTAATATTGTCATTAGGTGGAATTTTAGGGTGGAAGTATTTTGAAGAATACGTTTGGATTGCTCTAATTATAATCTCGATAATTCAAATATTTACTTTAATTGAAAATCAACTTATAAGATCAGATAAAGAGATCGAAGAAATTTCAGCATTGAGGATGATGTATAGCAAATATTTTAATAAGCTAGAAAAGTTTTGGACACAGTATTACAACGAGAATATTAATAAAAATGAAGCCATAAATAAATTCTACAAATTTCAAGAAAATGACTGGCAGAAGATTGAAGAATTAGATTGTAAACTCAATATAAAAGAATATTCAAAAATGATGAACAAAGCTGATGTTCAAACCAATAATTACTTAAATAAATACTTACTCTAATGGCTCTAAAAGAAAATTATAATCCAAAACAACCAACCGGAAAACCGACAAATAATCCTAATAGAAACAATCAAGGTGAGGTTAAAGGAAATGTACCTACAATGAGAAATCCTCCTCCTCCACCAAAGAAAAAAGATTAGCAACGACGTTACAACATCGACTATAGCAAATGCGGGATGATTGCTTAAAAATGAAGATATTGCAACTAAATAAAATTTAGTCTGGCTGACAAACTCCCGGTTTCAAAATCCTGCACTTGCCATAGCCAAGACCGTTGGCACAAGCTAAGAAATCACAATATTATAGAATGAATATTTGTAAAAATTGTAAAAATGAATTTTCTGGAAATTTTTGCAATATCTGTGGCGAAAAAGTAATTACGGATTCTGATTTTTCAATAAAGAATATTTTGAGCCAAGCAGTTAGCGCAATCACCAATTTCGATTCTAAAGTTTTTAAAACATTCAAATTGATGTTTAAAAACCCTGGAATTCTTTCAAAAAGAATTATTTCCGGAATTAGAGTTCCATATTTAAAACCATTTCAAATATTTGTGATTTGCAACCTTCTATTTTTCATTTTCCTATCTGACACAGATTTGTTTCGAACACCATCAAAATGGTTTTTTAATGAAAACTTCGATTATTTTGGGACTAAAGTCTTAGATAAAGTTGCGCATATTATGCAGGTACAAAACTTATCCCTCACGGAAGTCAAAACAGAATATGATTTTATTTCCACAAATTTATCAAAGTCACTTTTAATTTTATTAATTCCTTTAATTGCCTCAATAGGGTTTATAATCAAGAGAAAAGTTAAATTCGGAAAACATTTAATATTCGCAACAATTTATTTATCACAGCTTCTATTATGTACAACAATTTTATTTCTGATTACAACAAGCTTGCCTGTTCCCAATAAATGGTTTTTTATTTTACCTGTCATTTTATTTACATTTAGTTATTATATTTCTTCGATTAAAAAGTTTTACGAAAAAACTATGCTGTTTTCAATTTTATTCGGGATTTGTGGGATTTTATTGATAGCAATTTTTATTAACTTTTACAGAATTTTTATAAATTTAATTTCATTAGCCCTCGTGTAAAGCCAGTTGTCAACAAGGTCAGTGTTAAACTAAAGAGTTAGAGTAGAAAACCACTACTACTTATATAAACGTTGGCAACAAGCTTTGAACTTTGACTACACATAAAATTAATTTAAAAGTATATTATGAGAAATTCAATTTTTACACTCATTTTTTTAGCTCCCCTATTTCTATTTGCTCAAAGTTCTGATTATCATGTTTCTTCCTATCATACTGAGGGTACAAAGGCGCCAAATACCCATTACATTGGAGAAGCTTGGTTAAATGCCATAATTCACGATGATGCCGAATTAGGTTATAACATAACAAAAGCAACTTTTAAAGCTAACTCAACATTAGATTGGCATAAGCATGGTTCTGCGCAGGTTTTAGTAATTGTAGATGGGCAAGCCTATTATCAGGAAAGAGGAAAAAAACCTGTAATCCTAAAAGAAGGTGATGTAATTAAATGTGAAAAAGATACTGAGCATTGGCATTCTTCTACCAAGGATAATGATGTAACCTATTTGGCTTTCTATAGTGGTGAACAGCCTACAATCTGGACAGAAGTACTCACGCAAGAATATTATGATAAGGTGCCTAAAATGCTGAAAAACGAATAGCCATAGCTTAAAATCATAAGGCAGCACAAGTTCATATAGTTGAAACAATGCCCTCGAAAACACATACGCAAATGGCGGGGCATAACAGCAAAAAACTAAATTAGTATCCATAACTAACAAAATCTTTAAGCCGACAATTCCGCATTCATCACAATATGTCCCTTGTCGTTATCCGTATTTAAAGATCAAAAACAGGTTCTATTCTCAATTCTTCCTTAGTTCTATTTAATTATTCCTGCATTCACAAGAAACATGTTTTTCAAGAGAGTTAACTCCTGTAGTTTTGGAGAAACAATTAATCTGTTTCTAATGAAAAACACACTAAAAGAACTTGTATTTTTAAGAACATTTGCTGTTACTACAGTTTTAGGTCTATTTGTATTTGCTTCAGTAGCTTTTAAACAATCAGGTAACAAGAAATTTGAAACCATTGATGTAGAACGCATTAATATTGTCGAAAAAGATGGGACAACAAAAATGATCATTACAAATGTGGCAGAATTCCCACATGGAAAAGATTCTATAAATTTTAGGTCTGTAAATGTTAAGCGCAAGAAGCGTGCAGGAATGTTATTCTTTAATGAAGACGGTATAGAATGTGGTGGTTTTATATACGATGGAAGAAAGAAAGAAAATGGACATAGTGCAGGTTTATCATTAACTTTTGATAAATACGATGGTGATCAGGCAATGCAGCTCCTACATACCGATATTAAACAAAATGGTAAAAGAAGACTTACAAGTTCGATACGTTTTAATGATTTGTCTGAAAACTCTACACAGTCAAACGCAGCAAAAGCTTGGGAAGAATTGGATAAAATAACGGATAAGGATTTATATCACAAAACCTATGATGAATATGTGAAAAAAGGTATCGTAGGAATTACAAAAAGATTGGAGGTTGGAAATTTAGGTAAAGGCCGCCCCAACGGAATGTTTTTATACGATGATCAAGGAAAAATGAGAGCCATGTTTTGCATAGATTCTGAAAATAATGTTCGATTAGAAATGTTTGATGAAAAAGGGAATAAAGTAAATTCGTGGCCTAACGACAAATAAAATTTAAAAATTGCGATGACGATTATAATAAAATCATCATCGCAATTTTTAAATATTCTTCAGTACTAAATATGAAAAAAATAATTCCATTCCTTAAAGCAGACCAAACCTTTATTCTTTTCTTGTTTGTTTTTAGTTGGATTTTCACCCTTAAAAATAAAATTGGATTTGCGAGTTCTTGGGATACGTTTGTATTTCATCCTGATACTCCGTTCTGGGTTTTTATAGAAGCTCTTTTTATATTCGTATTTATTAATTATCTAAAAAATACATTTGAAAAAAACACCACTAAAGCTTTACCCTCATTTGGAAGGTATTTGAGTTTTTTTGGAATAAGCCTTATTGGTTATTTGCTTCTTACAAACGTTTTTGGTGTATTGATTTCAGTAGTTTTTGATACTTTTTCTAGGAACTTTAATTCTTCTTATCAAATAACCTATAAGGTTTTTAACCAAATTATTGATTTCACCATTTTCGGAAGTTTTTCCTTGGCCTACTTATATTATAAAGAAAATAGAAGTTATAAAAATAGGATTAGCGCCTACGAAATAAGTAATTCTAAAAGTAAAATACAACAACTTAAAGCACAGTTAAACCCACACTTTTTATTTAATAATTTAAATATTTTAGATCAACTTATTGAAGAGAATCAAGAAAAAGCTTCTAGTTTTCTAGGTCAATTCTCAGAATTATATCGTTATGTTCTTAGAAATGCTGATAAAGAACTTATAACGCTCCAGGAGGAAGCAGCATTTGCCCAAAACTATTTTGAACTGATGGAAAAAAAATACCAAGGGTATTACCGATTAGTTGTTGATAGTTCTATTAAAACTACAAACATTTTAGTGCCTCCTTTTTGTTTGCAAGTATTGGTTGAAAATGCGATTGTACATAACTTAGGAACTACTAAGGAACCAGTTATAATTACTATTTCTATTAAAAACGGAATAAATATAACCAACAATAAAGTTATTCAGCATACGAAGAAAAAAGGTAATGGTATTGCCTTAAAAAATTTGTCTGAGCAATTTGAGTTATTAACCAACTCATCTATTATGATAGGCCAAACTAAGAATGTTTTTTCTGTTATTTTACCAGTTATAAAAACTACTCAACATGATTAAGGTAGTCATATTAGAAGATGAGGCACCTGCTCGAAAAAAACTAAAAAATTTTCTCGAAAAAACCGAAGAATCGATTTTAATAATAAAAGAAATAGAAACGGTGGAGGAAGCACTAGCTTTCTTTCAAACACAGCCTGAAATAGATTTAATCCTGTCAGATATTGAATTACGAGATGGGAATGTTTTTGAAATTTACAATCAAATAAAAGTTACTGCTCCCATTATTTTTGTAACCGCTTATGATCATTTTTGGATGAATGCTTTTGAGACCAATGGTATTGCATATTTATTAAAGCCGTATTCGTTTGATCTTTTTGAAAAAGCACTTCAAAAATACGATTCTTTAAAAAAGAATTTAACAGCTACTCAGAATGAGATATTTAAAAAAATAGATGCTTATTATCAGACTAAAATAGAGCTACAAACCACCTATAAAGAATACATTCCTGTAAAGTCAACTAACGCTATCTATTTTTTAAAAGTTACAGATATTACCTTTATTCAATCAGATTATGGAGTTGTATATGCATATGATTCAACTAATAAAAAGCACGTATTAAATCAAACAACTCTTAAAGAAATAGAAGAAATAATTAACCCAAGCGTATTTTTTAAAATTAACCGAAGCGAGGTTGTGAATAAACATTATATCGAAAAAATAAATCGCTATACTAAAAATACTGTTGCCATTCATATTAAAACTCACGTCTTAAAAACAAGTCAAAGTAAAACGGCCAGCTTTAATTCTTGGGTGGGATTAAAATAATATTAATTGATTAAATTACTCTAAACTAAAAATGGCAAAGGATTAAATCTTTATGCTCAAGTACAAACTACTAAGGGTAAATTGGTATTCGTTGCAAATTATTTTTATGGAATTAGTGATGAAGTTTACAAGAAAATTGATTGGTATTAGCAAAATGCTCTTTTTAATCGTACCGTTCATTATTAGCTGCAACGCCAAAAGTCAGGTAGATCAAAGATGGTTGAATAGCTGGAATGAAGCAAACAAAATGAAGCCGTCCAAAATAACGTCGCATAGTAGAATTGCTCCTGTGGATGAACAAGGCAAACCATTCATTATAAAGGGGAAAATTTACAATCCTGATAACGCCCCTGCAAAAGATGTATTTGTCCATGCTTACCATAGAGACTCTAAAGAATATGATTTTGGGAAAAATGATTCCGAATTAAGCACTTGGAGACTTCAGGGTTGGGCAAAAACAGACCAAAATGGAAATTTCGAATTTAAAACCATTAGGCCGGCGCCAGACCACATAGGCCGAGAAGGACCCCACATACATTTCACTATTGTATCAGCAAAATATGGTCGGCAATGGGCACCAAAAGTATTTTTGTCCGATGATCCCACCCTAACAGAGACACAGCACAACGATTCCAAAAAAGATGGAAAATTTGGTTGGATTTCTGAAGTCAAGGAAAAAGATGGTATTCAATACATTAGCGTCAATATTAAGCTTAAAAAAAGTGGCGACTTTTAAATTTATTGTTCAATTGGATTCAAAAAAGTCAGCGTACAGCAAAGAGCTTAGATAAAAGGTATAGATTAAGACTTTACAATTTGAGAATTGTACATAAATGAGTCCTGCCATCTTTCGAAGCGTTTGTCAAACTTTTCGGCAAAAATTAAATATTGACATTTTCCTATACTTTCTGGTGTTCTGGCAACTTCGGCGAAGCTACTGTTACCAAGTAAAAATTCAGCATCTTCAACAATGCACATTTGCAGTTCGTTTAAATTGATTCCGTTGAGATAAAAAATCTTGTTCAATCGTTTTGGAGTGGCAATAACGATATCTGTCCCAGAATAAATTTCATCCCTTTGATCGTCAATATTTTTCTCATCATAAGCGCAATATACGCGTAAGTCTGTACCTCGTGTAAAAATCCTAAACTCTGATTCTAAATCTAAAGCAGCTTGTTTATTCTTTACAAATATCAAGACCCGTGGTGCATCTTCTAACGCCTCGCCCTTTAATTTTTGAATAACACTTATAATTATACTTGTCGTTTTACCAGATCCTTTTGGTGCAATGGCAAACATACTGACTCCTCCTTTTATTTTGGATAGTATTTTTTTCTGAAAGGCTAATGGTTCTTTAAAGCCTTTATGTTCTAAAGTATCTTTTAAAGGTTCTATTAGTTTTTTAAACGACATAACTGTAATTCCTGAATTGGTTGTAAATATAGTTGAAAATAAAAGGGGTGCTCAAATTGTAATCTACTTAAAACTATTAATCATTTTTTTTAATACAGGTGGGTTTACAATTTGACTTCAGTTCGCTAAAAAACTTGATAAACATGAAAATATATAAATTTCAATTTCAAATATTTTTATAGACTAATTCAACACATGCCACAACTTACTCACAGGTTTCCGATGAACTAACTGAATGTTTTATATATTTAATTATAAACGTGGGGCCTCAATGAGTACAACAGATAATTTTTATTTAGATAAAGAGGAGGCCAACAAAAGCTGTTTATTGACTCTGCGCACGATAATTTTAAATCAAGATAAAAACATTACGGAAACCAAGAAATATGGTATGCCCTGTTTTTGTTATAAGAATAAGATGTTCTGCTATCTCTGGGTTGATAAAAAAACAGATGAACCTTATATTCTTTTTGTGGAAGGAAAACATCTCACCCACCCTAAATTAGAAACGGGTAAACGCGCCAGAATGAAAATATTGAGAGTTAATCCCAATATAGATCTACCAATGAAAACTATTGACCTACTGTTAACCAAAGCCTTGAATCTTTATAGAAATAGAATAATAATTCTTAAATAAAATCTCAACTTCAAAATATCTGCAGCACTGCTAAACAGCAGAGATCTCTCAAATCACTCAGTTTTTAACACATCTCTTTAAGAAATAAAAAACTGGCCCATCTGCGTTACAGAATTTACTCTGTGCTTTGCTGTCTAGACCAGTATTAATTTAATTAAAATGCCGTTTATGGCTACTTATTGCTTTATGAATTTAATAGTATTCTTTTTAAGGTTATTACCAATATTTAAAAAGTAGATCCCTCGTGAAAGATTTTCGATTTTAATTCCTTTTTGAGATTTTCCTGATAGTTGCAGCTTCCCTGTGATGTCAAAAATTTTATATTCAAACTCCTTATTCATACCATCAACAAACAATAGATTATTAGCAGGATTTGGATAAATTATCACAGCGCGTTCATTTAGTACCGCCTCAATGACATTTAGTGCTGTATCTGCATTTAAAATTACTGTCCCAAAAAGAGACGGGTTTTGATATGCTGTATCATTAGGCGAATGCCAAGAAAGTTTTCCGTCTCTTCCCGGATCTTCATCATCGTCGTCATTTATCATAAAGTCAAAGCCTACCGCTTTACCACCTTCCGGTTCTACAGCTATATTTGCCCACGGAATTCTGGCTTCAAAAATATACCCATCATCTGTACCTATTAAAACATATTCTATTCCTTCTGTAGAAATACCATTAGATGTTCCTACAAAAGTACCGTCATCCCATCTAAATGAGTATTGTACATCATTACCGGGCTCATAGGTATTTGTTTTACCATTATTACCATCAAAGTAAAACTCTACATTATCATCTTGGTAAATAGCAGAAGGGCTATCATTCTTTTTAACGTCATCAACGACCTCGGCTAAAAGGTATACGTATGTATCATCCCACAATGCTTTAGAAGAGCCACTGAGATCCATATCGTCAAATTCACCTAAAAGCACGGTTTGAGCTCTGTAAATTTCAACTAATGGATTATTCCACACATCATCTACAGTCCCATCTATTGCTGGAGGTGTTTCCACTTTATAAATTTCGCCTGTTGGTAGTTTTTCGGCCAATCTTATTGTACCAAAAAGCGATGTATTTTGATAAGCAGTATCGTTTGAAGAAAACCAGGACAATTTTCCGTCCCTTCCCGGATCTTCATCATCATCGTCGTTTATCATAAAGTCAAAACCAACCTCTTTTCCAATTGAAGGTTCTACATCAATATTAGCCCAGGGAATTCTAGCTTCAAAAATATATCCGGTAGCAGTCGCATTAGCTATCATAACATATTCTATACCGTCGGTAGATATGCCGTTAGAGGTGCCTACAAAAGTGCCATCATCCCATCTAAAGGAATATTGAACATCGTTATCTGGTTCATAGGAATTGGTTTTACCATTGTTACCATCAAAGTAAAACTCTACATTGTCATCCTGATAAATAGCACTTGGACTATCATTCTTTAATACATCATCATTAACTTCTGCCATAAGATAAATATACGTATCATCATATACAGCTCTAGCCGATCCACTTAGATCCGCATCATCAAACTCACCTATAAGCACGGTCTGAGCATTGTATTGTGTGATGTAAGAATTGTTCCACAAGTCGTCCACCACACCATCAATAACAGGAGGTGTAAAAACTTTATAAATTTCTTTGGTTGGTGAAATAACAATAACCTTTATAACATTAGACAGACCTGATAATTCTGTGGCATCAAAGGCTTCAGCCGAAATTAAATATTCTCCTCCCTCAACATTTTCCCAACTGAATGTATAGGGAGCCGTGTCATCTGATCCTAAAAGTTCGCTTCCATTATAAAAATCAACGCGTACCACATCTTCACTAATATCTGTTACAGTAGTCTCAATATCAATTGTCGAAAATTCATTATAGGTCGCATTATTCTCTGGACTATCAATAGTAATTACAGGAGCATCCGGATCTTTAGGTACTGCCCAATCGTCTATCCAGTAATTATAGTCAACATCTTGAAAAATATGCCTACGTATAAGTGTATTCTGCGATTCATCTTCAAATAAAAACTTTTGCACAAAGGCACCTACCTCATCATAAGAATCTGCTGGCAGTTGACAGTGCGGGTGATCTGGCACAAATGAAAATCCAAAGCGGTCTTCAATGCCAAATGCTTTGTAAACCTCTTCTGCAGCTCTGCTAGCTACATAACCAGACTCATCTCCCAACCACACCTGAGTTGGATTACCTAAAACAAGTAGTGCACGAGGTGCTATCATTGCCATTAACTCATGATGATCGTGAGGTAATGAAGCTACATTATTGGTAAAATTAGAAATCATACTTTGCATAAACCAAGAAGAATTGGTGTTGCTGATTTTCTCAACATCACCAATGGTTTCTGCAACTCTCCATGAGTTTATACCACCGCCTCCAGATTCCTGAGCAATTGTTAACGCAATGCGCTCATCAAAGGCACCTGCAAAAAGAGCCATTTTACCGGCATATGAACAACCGGTTACTGCGATATGCTGCAGGTCTACATTAATATCGTCCTGTACAAGCTCTAAGCCATCTATTAAGCGACTAACGCCCCAAGACCAAGCGCTGTAAGCCCCTACATAGGTTAGATCTGGATACAGATCGTAATAGGGATCATCTGGATATCTATTACCTTGTGAATAAGTAACCACTTCATTAACTCTAAAGGGCATACTTATTGCCCCTTCAAAGAGTTGGGAAGGAATACTACCTGTACCACTGTTCATACCAATAACTACTGGGAAAGGGCCGTCACCCTCTGGAATATTAAGTGTCGATGTTAATGTAAGTGTGCCGCCATTTTCTTCGGTGACCACAACGGTTAGTTCTCCGTCAGCGTAAGTGGCTGTAATATTATCAGGACGATCTGGCTTGGGCCCTATCTCATATTCCTCAAGCTCTGCTTTTATTTCATTTCTTCTACATTCCCAGTCTGCAAAATCGGTAGATCTACCACTCCCATCAGACCATCCAAATGGATCTGGCAAAAGGGGATATTGTGTGAGATCACCTACATCTGGTAGTGGTGGTGGTGCACAGGTAGCTCCTGTGTTTTCAGATTCATAAACAAGGGGAAGTTGAGCGTAGGAGTTAATGACGGCGCACGTGCTCACAAGCAGCGTCAACAGAGTTAAATTTGATTTCATCGTTAGTGGAGTTTTGTTTGATTTGTTTATATATATTTAATGGTTCAATAATTTCTTTTATAAATTCTATTACACAGTAATCAAACTTTCTCCTTCGTGTATAACCCTAGCTTTTAGTTTTTTACAACACCCATTTAATTTTGATCAAATAAAGTTAAGTATTGTAATTGATTTTACGCAATCGATTGCGAAATTTTTTGTTTTTTAACAGAACAATAGAAAGATTTAGGATTCGTCTCAATAAAAAACACTGGATTTAAATAAGTTACGAATACGTTATAAGTGATAAAATAGAAAAATCAGGAAGAATGCTTCTTCTGAAAACTTAATAACTTGAATTTTCAATACATCCTTACAACCCTTAAATTTCATACATTTAGACTTATTTGGCAGTGGAGAAAAATGAACTCAAACCAATACTACCTAATTCGGGTCATTAAAAGTTAAACAATGAATGAAAACAAATTTAATATTGCCGTATTAATTGATGGCGATAATGCACAACCTAAATTAATAAAGGAAATAATTGAAGAAGTTTCTAAATATGGTAAAGCAACTATAAGACGCATCTACGGAGATTGGACATCACAACAAATGAATAGTTGGAAGAGTATCATAAATCATCATTCTATTAACCCAATCCAAAAATTCTCTTATACCACCGGTAAAAATTCTACAGATAGTGCAATGATTATCGATGCTATGGATATGCTTCATAGTAAAAACATTGAAGGGTTTTGCATTGTTTCCAGCGATAGTGATTATACGGGACTGGCCAAAAGAATAAGAGAAGAAGGGTTGTATGTAATGGGGATTGGTGAGAAAAAGACTCCCGAAGCATTTGTAAAATCATGCGAAGTATTCACATTTACAGAAAATTTAGTTTCAGAAGAAATTGAAATAGCCAAACCTAAAACGGCAAAAAAGGCTTCTTCACCTAAACAAGCCAAAACCAATAGGACAATTTTATCAAAAGAGGATCAAGCAACAATTAATAAGGCTTTTGATATTTCACTTAATGAGGAAGATCAAGCTTATATTTCAAAAGTTGGGGCTAACATTAGAAAAATTGACCCAAGCTTTGATTCTAGAACCTATGGTTTTAAAAGCCTGACCAAGTTATTTGAAAATTTAAATAGTTTTGAGGTTTTAAAAAATAATGTTGGAGGCTTAAACCACCCTTTGATTAGGCATAAATAACAACTACTGAAATAGCTATAAAGTAGCTGCAATTACTTTACTCCATTTTAAATTCTCTATAAAACAGGGATATTCTATTAAGGAATAAAACAATGAAACATGTATTAGGCATTCTTGTATTTCTTCTTTTGGCAGCTACATCTTGTACTGAAAAAGAGCCAACAATGTCTCAAATACTCGAGAAAACAGCTCAGGAAAACTTTTTTGTACCAGAAAATATATATGCCTCTACAGTAAGAGTAGAATACTTTGATAGCATTTCTAAAGCTGCTCCTGCCAATCAAAAAGACAGATATAATCTTAAGAAAGCAGAAGCCCTTTTATATGCAGGAAAATCAAAAGAGTCTATTGAGGTTTTAGAGCAGCTGTGGAAAAAAAGTAAAAAGGGCACTTTAAGGTATAATCTAGATTCTCAGGAAGAAGAAAAAATAGGTCATTTACTGGCATTGGCCTATTTACGTTTTGGAGAACAGCAAAACTGTTTACATCACCACAGTGCTTCTGCATCCTGTATTATACCTATAAATCCAGAAGGTTATCATCAACTGGAAGAAGGATCAAGAAAGGCAATTACTTTTTTTGAAGAATTTTTAAGTCTCAATTCACATGATTATAATAGTCGCTGGCTATTGAATATTGCATATATGACGCTAGGAGAATATCCTGAAGGTGTGCCTAAGAAATGGCTGATACCAGAGCGTGTATTTCAATCTATATATCCCTTAAAAAAATTTGAAGACATTGCCCCTCAATTAGGATTGAATGTTAATGAGTTGTCTGGAGGAGGAATCGTAGAGGATTTTAACAATGACAATCTTTTGGATGTAATGGTTTCTAGTTGGTTTCCCTCCCAACACTTAAGATATTTCCTAAATAATGGAAATGGCACTTTTATAGAAAAAACTGAAACCGCTGGACTCCTAGAAGTGGGAGGCGGTTTAAATATGGTGCAGGCAGATTATAATAATGATGGCTTTTTAGATGTATTCATTTTGCGGGGTGCCTGGATGGGAACATTGGGCAAACAGCCTAACTCCCTATTAAGAAACAATGGGGACAATACATTTACAGATGTTACAATAGAAACAGGTTTACTTTCTTTTCATCCCACCCAGACAGCAGTCTGGGCAGATTTAAACAACGATGGTTGGGTAGATCTGTTTATTGGCAATGAATCTGAAAAAGACGATATAAATCCCTGTGAATTGTTCTTAAATAACAAAGATGGTACTTTTTCAAATATTACTTTAAGTGCAGGAATTTCTGTTAGTGATGTTCAAAATCCCTATTATGTGAAAGGCGTTACTTCCGCAGATTATAATAATGATGGTTGGATGGATATGTATATTTCTACCCTCCAGCCTCACAGCAAAAATTTGCTATATATAAACAACGGACTTGATAAAACGGGAAATCTTCATTTTGAAGAAGTGGGAGCCAATTATGGATTAGGAGAAAAAATTTCCAGTTTCCCTACGTGGTCCTTTGACTATAATAACGATGGATGGATGGATATTTTTGTTGCAGGTTACGACCGAAGTGACTTTTATACCATAATCCCAGATATAGTTCAAGAATATTTAGGAGAGCCCAATAAAGCTGAAACTATGCGCCTTTACAAAAATAATAAAGGCGTTTTTACAGATGTTTCTAAAGAAGTAGGATTAAACAGAATAGGTTATGCTATGGGTGCCAACTATGGCGATTTAGACAATGACGGGTATCTTGATATTTATCTTAGTACCGGAGAAGTAAGTTTTGAATCCATAATTCCGAATAGAGTTTTCCGCAACAACGCCGGCAAAACATTTCAAGATGTTACCACTTCTGGAGGGTTTGGGCATATACAAAAAGGACACGCAGTATCTTTTTCTGATATTGATAATGATGGGGACCAAGATATACACGTGGTTATGGGGGGAGCCTATGAGGGTGATAATTTCTTTAATTCTCTCTATAAAAATCCTTATCAAAATGATAATAACTGGGTTACACTTAAATTAGAAGGAACTAAGGCCAATCGCTCAGCTATTGGCAGCAGATTAGAACTCACAGTTCTAGAAGAAGGACACGAACGTAAAATTTTTCATACCATAAGCTCTGGCGGAAGTTTTGGCTGTTCCACACTGAGGGCAGAAATTGGTGTGGGCAAGGCTTCTGAACTCAAAGAATTAAAGGTTATTTGGGCAGGAAGTGGAACTCAACAAACTTTTCAAAAGATTAAATTGAACACCTTCTTCAAATTAATAGAAGGTAATGCATATCCCGAAGAAATTAAGTTGAATGCAGTTGATATGTAAGTGATATCAAAGTTGAAAGTGGACTAAAAATAACACATAAAAGTGCTGCAACAGTCCAAAACACCCTAAAATACTGAAAAATGGAAGAAACATTAATCCAGAAATTGCATTACTTAATCACAAGAATCTACATTTTTCTCATATTTTCAGTCTTGATGGTTTCTTGTAATGGACAAGAAGGTAAAACCAAAGACAGCAGTAAAGTACTCACTGCAATTCAAGATACCACGACAGAAAACAGCAAACCTTATTTTAAACAAAGTTTTGAATCTGCCATTATGGAACCTACTTTCAATATTGATGATATGGTTACTGAATTTGTTCGTACTATATTTCAAGATAAAAGTGGAAATATATGGTTTGGAACCAATAGAGAGGGCGTAATACGTTATGATGGAGATTATCTTGAAAAATTCACGATAAGAGAGGGCTTTGGTGGAACTTCTGTAAGAGAAATTGCCCAAGATAAAGAGGGAAATGTTTGGTTTGGCTCATCTGGAGGACTCACTAAATATGATGGTAAATCATTTACCAATTTTTCAGAGAAGGACGGCCTAATCAATAATGAAATTTGGAGTCTGGAAATAGATGGTAATGGAATTATTTGGATTGGTACTGTTGAGGGAGTTTCCAGATTTGATGGTGAGGCATTTACATCTTTTACAATTCCTCATGCTCCCGTAAAGAATCCAACCCATTTGTTGTCAGACAAGCGGATTTCAAGCATTATAGAAGATAAAAATGGTAATATTTGGTTTGGTACAGATGGCTTTGGTATCTGTAAGTACGACCCTATAGCCTCGATTGCCAAGGGCGTTGATGTGTTTACTCATCTAACCAAAGAGAATGGCCTTTGTGACAATAATATTGCTGATATCTTAGAGGATGAGAAAGGAAATATTTGGGTTGGTACTATGTTTGGCGGCCTGAGCAGATATGATGGCAAGTCGTTTACAAATTTCACTCAGAACGGAATTATAACAGGTAAAGAAGCCTATAATTTGTGTGAAGATAAAAAGGGAAACATTTGGTTCTCTGCAGAAAATATTGGTGTATATCGATATGATGGGAGATCTTTTACCCAATTTAATACAGAAGATGGCCTTGCTACAAATGGTGTGCAGAGCATTCTGACAGATGAGGAAGGATTTGTATGGTTTGGCACGTGGTCCGGATTAAGTCTTTATGATGGCAAGTCTTTTTATGGAATACCAAAAAATGGTCCTTGGTGTAAAAACTAAACTCTTAAGTATTTAATACATTTTCAAATTAGCAAGTATGACAATAATAAAAAGCCAAAAATTGTATTAATATATTTCAATTTTTAGCTTTTTATAAAAAAAATACATATTTTGTTGATATTATTATGTTAATTTAAGTTAAATAGGCAATTATATTGGTTTACTATTTAAAAGATTTTATTTGAAACACCAACCTAAAATTCAACTTATGAAGTTCAAAAATTACTTTTTTTCAATATTTTTTATGGTATTGGGAATTCAATTTGTTTTTTCACAGGAGAAAACTATCACGGGAACGGTTAGTTCTACTGCTGACGGGCAGCCTCTTCCTGGAGTTAATGTCATTGTTGAAGGAACCTCTCGCGGCACACAAACAGATTTTGATGGAAATTACTCCCTTCCCGCCAGTGAGGGCGAAACTCTAGTCTTTACTTATCTAGGTTACGAAAGTACTTCAGTACCCGTGGGAAGTTTATCAATAATTGATATCGACTTGGAAGAAAGTCCAGAATCCTTGGACGAAGTTATAGTAACGGCCTACGGAACATCTACGAAGGAGGCATTCACAGGATCTGCCAGTGTAATAGGTTCTGAAGACTTAGAAGTAAGGAATGTTACATCACCCATTGCGGCCATAGAAGGTAGGGCGACGGGCGTTCAATTTACATCATCATCAGGTCAACCTGGATCCTCACCGGGAATAGTAATACGGGGTGTGGGTACAATCAATGGTTCTACAGATCCCTTGTTCATCGTGGATGGCATTCAATATGAGGGTGCTTTGAACACCATTAATCAAGAGGACATTGCATCATTTACAATTCTTAAAGACGCGGCCTCAACTTCCTTATATGGTTCCAGGGCAGCTAATGGCGTAGTTATCATAACTACTAAAAGTGGTAGTAAAGGGGGTGGCATAAGAGTAAATGCTTCTACTCAAACCGGGTTAGTATCTCAATCTATTCCAAATTATGATGAGGTCACTCCAGGCCAATATTATGAAGTTATGTGGGAAGCCTTAAAAAATTCAAGTGCCGGTGGTGGAGATCCCGCTTTTGCTTCCGAAAATATATACAATAGCCTGGGGTATAATCCTTTCGATGTTCCCAACGACCAAATTGTTGGCACAAATGGAAGATTAAATCCCAACGCAAATGTAATCTACAAAAGTTTGGATTGGTATGATACATTAGAAAGAACCGGAGTGAGAAAAAATTATAATGTGAACGTTTCTGGTGGAGGTGAGGACCATTCAGTTTTTTTCTCTGCTTCCTATCTAGATGAAGAAGGATATGTGGTTAAGTCATCATTTAACCGCTTAACGACACGTCTGAACGCAGAATTTGAGGTAAACGATCGCATCACGTTAGGAGGTAGTGCCAATATTGCAATTTCTGAAGCTGTAGGACCCAGTTCTGCGGGAACGACTAGTATCGTCAACCCCTTTGGTTTTGCCAAAAACATAGGCTCTATTTATCCTGTATATGTAAATGATTTGCAAGGAAACATCGTACGGGATGTCGCTGGTAATCCTGTCTTTGATAATGGGGAAGGTTTTTCTGAATTTAACATTGGATCAAGGCCTATCAGCCAAGGACGTCATGCCCTGCAAGAACTGCTTTTAAATGATGAGCGTGATAAGAATAATACCTACGGCTTTAGATTCTTTACGGAAATTGAACTATTTGATGGTCTGAATGTTCGATTAAATTATGGAAGGGACATCAATGAGGGACTCGAAAAAGAGTATGAAAACAATATTATAGGGGATGCCCAACCAGACGGAAGGTACGGTGAGGTGAGATCCAGAAGGCAAGTTGAGAATTTCACCCAACTTTTGACCTATAACAAATCCTTCAATGACGTGCACAATGTGGACATAACGGCCGGCCACGAAAGTTTTGACAGGACTTTTTCCAGTAATAATGGCTTGGCAATTGTTCAAGTTGCTGAGGGAATCTTTGAATTCGACAATTTTGCAACTCCCGTGAGTTTGGGTGGTTCTACTACAAACAAAGGCATTGAAGGTTATTTTTTAAGGACTAACTATAATTTCGACAATAAATATTATATAAGTGGTTCCGTAAGAAGGGATGGGTCGTCAGTTTTTAGCAGAGATTCAAGATGGGGTACTTTTTATTCCGTGGGGGCTTCCTGGAGGATAGACCAAGAGAAATTTATGGAGAATGTTTCTTTTATCGATCAATTGAAAATAAGGGGTTCGTATGGTGAAGTGGGCAATGATGACCTAGGAGATTTCTTCTTGTCCCAAGCTAGATATTCCATAACCTCAAATGCCGGTAATCCTGCAATTATTAATTCAGATATAGGTAACGCGGATCTCCAATGGGAGACCATAGAAAGTTTTGATGTAGCCTTAGAATTTACATTGTTCAACAACTTCCTAGAAGGTAGCGTTGAATACTACAAAAAAAATTCTTCTGATCTGTTATACGATTTACCCATACCCCTGAGCAATGGATTGAATACCGTTCCGACAAATATTGGAGATATGTTCAATTCCGGGTTTGAAATGGCATTGACCACGCATCTGATAGACAAGAATGACTTCAGGTGGGATTTAACCCTGCAGGCCTCCACGTTTAAGAATGAAATCACCAGTTTGCCCGATCCATTTATCAATGGCTCAAAACGTTTGGCAGAAGGGAGTTCTGTATTCGATTTCTTTTTGCTTCGAACTTCAGGTGTTGACCCTCAAACAGGTGATCAATTATTTTTACAATATGAAATTGATGAAGATGGTGAAAGTGTTCCAGTGCGGAATCCAAATGGTGAAATAGCAACCACAAATGACTGGCAAGCCACGGAAAGGGCATATACTGGAGATAGTTCCATACCCGATCTATTGGGTTCGGTGGCAAGCACCTTGAGTTATAAAGGACTTTCATTGAGTTTTTTAATCAACTATGGTATTGGGGGTTCGTTCTTGGACAATGGATATTCAGCCATGATGCATAGTGGAGATTACGGAGAATCTTATCACCCAGATATTTTGAACGCATGGCGCCAGCCCGGTGACATCACCGATGTGCCTAGGTTGGAAAATGGAAATGTGGATTTGGTCAGGACTCAATCTTCCAGATTTTTGACGGATGCTTCATTTTGGAGTCTCAGAAATGTAAATCTGGGATATAGTTTTGATAGCAATACCGTGAAACAATTTGGGCTTGCTAATTTACGAGTTTCGCTCACCGGGGAAAATTTATATTTGAAAAGCAAGAGAAAAGGTTTGAACCCCCAATTTAATTTAGCGGGAACACCTGCCGGTAACAGCTATAATCCTTCAAGGATTATTTCCTTGGGTTTGAACGTAGGATTTTAAATTTTAATAAAAACACTAAAACATATCACTTATGTTAAGAAAAATAAAATTAATGTTATTTGTAATAGTGGCTATTACAATAACTTCGTGTCAAGAGGAATTTCTTGAGACAACGCCAACAGATGCAATTTCTGCCACAGACGCACTTGCTACCGCAGAAAACATGTCACTTATTTTAAACGGTTTACATCGTGGATTGTATGCCCAATCCCAAACCATCCTTCCTGGGGGTAATTCGTCAAGGGCGGGCAACCACTATTGGGTACCACTGGATGACAATATAGCTGGGGGTGTGATTCATTCTGCTCGAGCTAATAACCTAAACTGGCAAGATGAGACACAATGGATATCACATACTCAAGAAACATCGCTAACGTCAGAACTGTTATGGTATCATCGCTACAACATTATAGGAAGCGCTAATGCTATTATAAATAGGGTTGCAGAAGGAGATCTGCCAATGGATGATAGACTCAATGAGATTGTGGGTCAAGCCTATACTTACAGGGCATACGCGTATCTTTCATTGGTACAGCATTATGCCAAGGGCTATTTGATTGGAAACCCAGCTTCAGATCCTGGAGTTCCCTTATTATTTGCTTCAGAATCACCTTTTAGCAGTGCTCCGAGATCCACGGTACAAGAGGTATATGATCAAATGGAACTGGATATTGATGCCGCCATTGGTTTCTTTGAGAATGCGTCTCCAAGACCGACCGGCAATCCAGCGGCCAAATCACAATTGAATATAGATGTTGCCTACGGTCTTAAAGCACGTATAGCTCTTGAACAAGGAGATTGGGCGACTGCGGCAGATGCTGCGGTACAGGCTCGTCAAAATTATCCTTTAATGGATGAAAGTGATTGGAAATCTGGATTTAATACCACCCTGCTCTCAGAAGTCATATGGGGAAGTAATGTAATAACCACAGAGACTACTTTTTTCCGTTCCTACTTCTACTTAATTTGCAACACATTCAACGGAAGTCAGAATAGAAACAATCCTAAGTTGGTGGATAAAAGGCTGTATGCTCAAATTCCTGATACTGACTATAGAAAGGATGTGTTCTTAGCAGATGCTCCCAATAGCAACTCTTCTGCAGCAAATGGACAGGGTGGCTTCGCTAATAATACCAACCCTTTATATCCTACAGAAGAAGCCTTTGATTCCGCAGTTGACAGCCTTGCTAGCGTTTACGGTTGGACTTCCGCACACAACACGCATCCTTATATGCACGTTAAATTTTTGCAGCAAAATCCTGGAACAACTGATCCTGATGACATCATTTATATGCGTTCTTCTGAAATGTATTTGATTGAAGCTGAAGCTAAAGCAATGATGAATGACATTACCGGAGCACAAGCGGCACTTGAGCCTTTGGGAAGCGCCAGGGATAGTGAATACGATGTTACTGTATACAATAGCCAAGAGAGTTTGATGGAACACATCAAATTTCAGCGCGGGGTAGAATTGTTTGGAGAAGGGTTTTTATATACCGATAAAATACGCTGGGATGAAGGAGTGGACCACTCTGCTGATGGTGGGTCTGGAGCATCTCAAACGCTGTATCAAAATGGATTTTTACGAGACAGGCCTTCGGTCAATGATGAGTGGATTTTTAAAATACCACAAGCAGAGATTGATGCTAACCCGAATTTGGGTCCATCAGACCAAAATTAATTAAGATTCGTCTTAGAACATATTAACGGTTTTTTTGTAAAATTGATAAAAACCTGCGAGATTAGTCCCGTAGGTTTTTTATTTGAATCATTTCATAATTTTAAATGGAGGTCTTTTCTTAAAAATTATTAGCCTATTGGAAAATACAGAACCTTAACAGACTACCTTCATCAAGCAATTCTCAACTAATTGTAACACTAGAGTAGAGTTCATCTTCCAAGTTTTGTCAGGGCAAGAGCAAGTTTACACAGGCTGTTTTAATATAGATGGCTCACGGCCTGATATGGTATACCAACCTAAATTAGTCAATTAATTGGTTTAGGTATGCAATCAATTGGGATAAAGATTTATTATCCCCTAAATTTCCTTATGAAAACCTCAAACAGCATAAATACTTACTAATCAATGATCGAAAGTGGCTTTAAGTAAATTTAAACACTAATTAAGTTGTCATGACCGTAATTAAAACGGCAATTGATTTTCTTTCATATTACTTCCATTTATGGAGTTTTCATATCTAATTCCATGTTCGAATTTGAGATAGGTTTCTTATCTTTCCATAAGGGTGTAACCCCTCTATAAATCCTAAGATCAACCGAATCCTTAATAAATAAAGGAAATAAAACCAACCAGTATGAATCATTTTTCTGTGAGTAAAATCACCTTTTTCTGTCTTTTTATTTTTTCAGTTTTTACTATAAATGCACAAAACACCACGCTTCAATTAAATGATGAAGATTATTTTGAGACGAACGGAGTGAACATTATGGCATTTAGCAATTGGTATAATGGCCTTTTTAGTGATTCTAAAATAAGTGGAATAGAGATAATTCATCACGGGGTACGTACTGTAACTAATGGAGACGTTCGTTTACACGCTACACCAGAACAATGGGATGCAATCCCAACTTTTATAGAGCGAAAAGTAGATAAAGAAAATAAACAGATTGATACCTATCAGGAATATCCAGACTATAATTTTAAATATATGGTGCGCGCTAAGGCGAGCGGAACTGGGGTATTGCTCAGCGTTTATTTAGAAAATCCTGTACCGGAAGCATTAGTAGGTAAAGCAGGTCTAAACCTGGAGTTTATTCCTTCTGCCTACGTTGAAAAATCTTTTTACATGGATGGTGAGAGTGGCACTTTCCCTTTATATCCCAGCAGTTCGATGAGCAAGGATTCTACGGGTTATACTTCACCGTTGCCCTTTGCAAAAGGAAACGAATTAGTACTTGCTCCAGAAGATCCTCAACGTCGAATTACAATTACATCTGATGATGCAGAATTGCTTTTAAATGACGGTCGTGACAAAGCGCAAAATGGCTGGTTTGTAGTTAGGAGTCTATTACCCGCTGGCAAAACAGGTAAGGTTTTAGAATGGTTTGTTTCGGCTAATTCCGTTTCAGATTGGATAAGAAAACCTGTCATTGCGCATTCTCAAGTAGGATATCATCCAGAACAAAAAAAGGTTGCCGTTATAGAACTGGATAAAAATGATTCTCCAAACCCCAACGCTACACTTTACAGAATTTCAGAAGATGGAAAAAAAGTAGAAAAGAAAACGGCTGACATAAAAAGTTGGGGACAGTATACGCGTTATAAATATTTCAATTTTGATTTTTCTGACGTAACTCAACCAGGGAATTATGTAATTAATTACGGCTCAGAAACAACCGCTCCATTTAGAATAGCAACAGATGTTTATGAGAATGCCTGGCACCCAACAAATGACATTTATTTTCCTGTACAAATGGATCATATGCTCATAAATGAAGCTTATCGGGTTTGGCACGGTGCTTCTCATCTCGATGACGCTTTACAGGCACCAGTAGATCACGAGCATTTTGATCTCTATGCACAAGGCCCAACTACAGATACGCCTTTTAAGCCCGGGGAGCATATTCCCGGTTTGAACATTGGTGGCTGGTATGATGCAGGTGATTATGACATTAGAACACAAACCCAATATTATGTAGTAACCAATCTCGTTCACGCCTATGAAGATTTTGATTTGCAGCGCGATGAGACTTCAGTTGATTATGATGCCAAATATGTAGATCTCCATAATCCGGACGGCAAACCAGATGTCCTACAGCAGATAGAACACGGGACTTTAGCATTAATTGCGCAACATCGTGCTGTGGGACACGCAATTCCTGGAATAATAGTCCCCAGTATTTTGCAGTACACCCATCTGGGTGATGGGTTGACTATGACAGATAATCTAATTTACAATGCTAAAATGGATAGTCTGGAATCTGATGGTATTAACAGTGGAATGTTTGATGATCGTTGGGCTTTTACCAGCAAATCAACACCACTAAATTATGGCTCAATTGCTGCTTTAGCTGGCGCTAGCCGAGTTTTAAAAGGCTATAATGATTCACTTGCAGAAGAATGTCTAAATACCGCAATAGCAGTTTGGGATACAGAACATTCAAAAGAGCCAGATATCTATCATTATGGCAATACAACAGGGGGTTCTCTTGATAACGAAGAATTAAAAGCTGCAGTTGAACTTTTATTGACAACAAAGGATGAAAAATATGCCGCACGCATTAATGAAATGTGGCCAACAATAGATTCCAATTTTGCTTTTCACGCTGGGCGAGCCGCCCAAGCTCTACCTTTTATGGATGATGCCTTTAAACAAAAATTAAAACAGCGAACACAAATCTATAAAACGGAGCTCGATTCCCATTATAAAGAAAATCCTTTTGGTGTTCCAATTGGTCGTGGTGGCTGGGCAGGAAACGGACAGGTGATAGGTTTTGCAATGACAAACTATATGTTGCACAAAGCATTTCCAGAACTAATTGACAAAGAATATGTTTTTAAAGGACTCAATTATATTTACGGTACCCATCCAGATTCTGACATTTCATTTGTTTCTGGTGTTGGCACCAAATCTAAGAAAGTCGCTTATGGAATGAATCGTGCGGATTTCTCTTTTATCGCGGGAGGAATTGTTCCTGGGGTTTTGATTTTAAAACCAGATTTTCCAGAAAACAAGGAAGATTGGCCATTTCTGTGGGGTGAAAATGAATATGTAATCAGTCTAGGATCCAGTTACATTTATCTTGTAAATGCAGTACAGGATTTACTGAAGGAATAGTTCAAAAAATAAACTATGCAGCGGTTTATGTTTATTATATACTTGTTAATTGTGCACTTAAGTTGTGCACAACAAGTGAATTCTGATGAGCCTGAAGCTGCTTTTTTAAATTCATTGAATGCTGCTCAAAAAGAAAAAGCTTTTGTTGCATTTGATGATGAGAACAGAACGCGCTGGCACTACTTCCCATCCTCCATGTACGATCGCGAAGGGATACCAATTAAGGAACTTAATGAAAAACAACGCGAACTGCTTCACGGCTTATTGCGCCACTACCTAAGTGCTTCTGGATATAAAAAAACCAGCGATGTATTTGAAGTAGAAGCAATTCTAAGGGATCTAACCAACAATAATTCCCGTGACCCAGAATTATATTATGTTTCCATTTATAAAAACAAAGAGGATGCATCGCTTTGGGGTTGGAGTTTGGAAGGACACCATCTTTCCCTAAATTTTACTGCAGATGGAAGAACGACTTCGTATACACCATTATTTTTTGGAGCAAATCCGGCCATTGTAAAAAGAGGTCCGCAAAAAGGACGCCGATCTCTTAAAAACGAGGAAGACCTTGCCTTAAAGTTGATGAACCTAATAGACAAGGAACAGCGCGAAAAAGCGATTTTTAAAAGTTCTGCACCCTACGAAATAAAAACTCGAAATGATTCTGAAATCACTCCTTTAAAAACAGCAGGTATTGCAGCTTCTGAATTAAACGAAGAACAACAAGCTGTTTTAGTCAATTTAATTATGGAATATATTTCTACCATGCCTGAAGATTTAGTGCAGAAACGAATGGCGACCATAAAAACCGAAGAAATTAAAAATATACATTTTGCCTGGGCTGGCGCTACGGAGCTTAAAGAGCCACACTATTATAGAATTCAAGGTAAAACTTTTCTTATTGAACTTGATAATACACAAGATAACGCCAACCACATTCATAGTGTATGGCGGGATTTTGATGGAGATTTTGGCAGGGATTTAATTAAAGAACACTATAAAAAAGCACATCATCATTAAACAAGAGCTATACTACTCCACTGTTCCCATAATAGAAGGTCTGGGATCTTGAACACCTGTTCCTCTTGCTACGCTATTTAAGAAAGAGATTTTTACCGTATTATCTTCAAAAAAACAAGTTATACTATCCCCATGTACATTTTCTATAAATTGCCAGGTTATCAGTAATTTGTTATCAGTCTCCCAAGTTGCACTTGCAGCGATTTTTGAAGCAATATCTATGCGGCCAGGTATTGGAAACAAAGTTTTGGCTATTTCCTTTTTGTTTCCATCTACAATCCATTCGTTCCACCCACATTCTATACTGATAGTATTATTTTCTTCTTCTAATACCAACTCACAAGAAGAATTCTTAATAATAAAAGTAATTGCTTTAGCCTCGAGGTCATTGCTTTCTAATTGAAAGGTTTTACCAGTTATTGAAGCACTCATTTTTGAAGCCTTACTTTGCATAGGAGGATTCATTTTAAGACCTCCTAGAAGCATTTTTAGTTCTTCTACCTTGGAATCATCTTTACTAATCTCTTCAGAATTAGAATCCACCTTTGTATAAAGATTATCCCATATTAATGTCATAGAGGCCTGCATATCAAAACTCTGTTCTGTAATTGCAACCACTAGATTGCGTTCTGGATTTACAATACTATATTGACCAAATGCCCCATCTGCCCTATAGCCGCCAGGTCTGCACATCCAAAACTTATAACCATAGCCTTGATCCCAATCACTGGTACTCGGATCATTGGGATTGCTTCCCGAAGATTCTATCTGTTTTGAAGTAGCAGTATTTACCCATTCTTCAGTAAGTATCTCCTTACCTTCCCATTTTCCTTTTTGAAGATATAATTGTCCCAGTTTAGCAATGTCCTCTGTTTTAACTCTTAATCCATAACCGCCGGTGTTTATTCCTGACGGACTCTCAAGCCAATCCATTCCTTCTATATTTAGCGGTTCAAAAAGTCTAGGTTTTAAATAGTCTATCAGTTTTTCTCCAGTTACTTTCTGAACAATAGCAGAAAGCATAAAAGTAGCTCCTGTATTATATAAGAAAACAGATCCCGGTTTATTTGCAATGGGCAGACTTAGAAATTTCTTTACCCAATCCCCATCAGGGTCATCCCTCAATTGCCCGGTTGTATCGGTTTCATGTCCTACAGACATGGTTAAAAGATGTTTTACCTTCATAGATTCCAAATTCTCACTGATCTCATCTGGTAATTGATCTGGAAAGAATGAAATTACTTTATCTTCAACCGTAAGTAAATCTTCCTTAACAGCAAGGCCTACTCCTGTAGAAGTAAAAGCTTTGCTTAAAGAATATAGCTGATGCTTTAAGTCTTCTGCGTATGGATACCACCAGCCTTCTGCAATCACATAACCATTACGCACCAGCATTAAACTGTGAAACTCTATTCCGCTATTTTCAATTTCATGAATCAAATTTATGATGGTATCTGAAGCTATTCCCTGCGCCTCCGGGGTACTTCTGGGTAAAGAAGATGAATTATTAACTTCAATCTCTTTTTCGCGCGCTTCCCCTTTACAAAATGTAAGTGAAGGTAAAATTGTAAAACCTATTGCTCCTGTACTTAATTGTCTTATAAAAAGCCTGCGATTACTGCACATAAAACTGATTTTAAATAGTTATTTAAGATACTGAAAAACAAGAAGTTTAATCAAGCTCCTTATTTTGATAATACTCTTGAAGTACAAAGAATGCCTTTTTCTTATCACCGTTCTCAGAAATCAATCCCTTTCTGTTCCAAAAATTCTGATATACCGGATGTTGCCTTCTGGGAGATTTAAAATCCACTAGAATCCAAGGGGTCATACCTCGTAGAGCGTCTATTTTATCCAGCATTTTGAGTTGGTTTACATATAACATTTCTTGATACTCCTCACTCCACATTGTATTTTCACTCCCATGAAAACCTGCTAATGCGCCACCACCAAACTCGGTTATCACAACTGGTTTATCATATTTTATTTCAAATGAATACTTTGATAACTCCTGCGCTTTTCCCCAATACCAACCACCATATTCATTAAAACTTGCCAGATCTATTTTTTCTCCCAGTGGATCCTTTACGTGTGCCTTAAACCCATCCATTTCTACTTCTAAAGCCGCAGCGATTAACCGGGCGTTATCCATACTTCTGGCTTTATCTACAAGATTGCCCATAAAGGCATTTCGCGGCGCTGTGACGGGGGTTTCATTCCCTACAGACCATATAATAACGCAAGCCCTGTTCTTGTCCCGCTCAATTCCTGTTGCAAGTTGGTTTTCGGCATTTTGATAGGTTTCCTTATTTTCCCATGAAATAGTCCAATAGACGGGAACTTCTGCCCAAACCATTAGCCCCATTTCATCTGCAAGACGAAGCATCTTCTCGTTATGTGTGTAATGAGCAAGTCTAACAAAATTGCATCCCAATTCTTTTGCCCAGTTCAGCATCATTCTCATATCACCTTCCGAACGGAGTCGACCTTCAAGAAGAGGATTTTCATCATGCATTGAAATTCCTTTTAAGAAAATAGACTTATTATTTAAGTATATATTTTTTCCTTTTACCAGAATGGTACGAAAGCCAATTTTATCTGTGACCTTATCGCTTTCAGAAGAAACAGTCACATCATATAAATATGGATTTTCTGGGGACCAGTGTTTTAAATTTTTGACAGGAATGGAGAATTCAACTTTACCAGTTTCATTTGCCCTCAAAGTTTTTTTTAAGTCCAAGCCAGGTATTTCTAAACTAATTGAACCACCAGCATCTCCATCTAGTTGAATAAACCCTTCCAGTTCATTCATAGAATCTTTGGCCAACTGAATTTTATAATCCTGTATATAAGTCTGTGGAGTTTCAATAAGAGTTACATCTCTAGTAATTCCGCCATAGTTCCACCAATCTGTATTTACCGTTGGAACCTCATCTTTTTTTCGGGTATTGTCTACCATGACCACAATAAAATTATCCCCCTGTTTGACCTTATCTGTTACCTCAAACTGAAAAGGGGTGAATCCACCTTTATGAACGCCCAGTTTACTTCCGTTCAAATAAATGTGAGCTTCATAATTAACAGCCCCGAAGTAAATAAAATAGCGTTTGTCATTTTTGACAGAAACTTTAAAATCCTTTTTATACCAAAGTGTACCCTCATAAAGACTAAGTTTTTCCTCTTGAGAGTTCCAATCACCAGGTACTTTTAATGTAGGAGATAAATTAAAATCATATTCTACCCGTTTTGTTTCAGGAACGCTGGTAGGATTGTCATAAAAACCACCCTTTCCTGAAGAGCTTTTATCAAAGGGAGTTTGCCTGTAATCCAGATATCCCATTTGATAAGGATCTATAATATAATTCCATCTACCATTTAGACTCGTAACATTAGAACGACCTTCAATATTCTGAATGATATTCTGACTGTAAGCGGAATTGGGTAGTGTAAAAAAGAGACTAAAAAAGAATGATACGAGAAAAGATGTCTTTAACATAAAATGTATTTATGAATAAAGCTCCCCCAGTTTTGGAAGAGCTTTATAAATTTAATCAAAAAAATTTATTTTAATAACCTGGATTCTGATCTGCTGCGGTTATATTTTCATTAGAACTGATTTCTCTATCTGGTATAGGGAAAATTTCATTCTTACCAGCTTGAAAACCGTATTGACCAAGAACTTCTGAGGCAAGACCCCATCTTACCAAGTCAGGGAATCTTACTTGTTCTCCAGCCAGTTCAACCTTTCTTTCATGAACGATCGCATCAAATACCTGAGATTTTGAAAGGCTAGTTGCAAGCAATGGCATCCCTACACGTGCTCTTACTTGATTTACATACCCTACTGCAGCTGCTTGACTAACAACTTCATTAGCACATTCTGCCATCATCAATAAAACATCTGCATAGCGAATAACCTTCATGTTTATACCAGAAGCTTGATCCTCATTGGTATCTTTATAATAGTTCTGATATTTTTTCCAAGCTGCAACACGTTCTAATGGTATATAAGTTTCGTCTTCGGGAACTGTAGCAGGTGGAGTACCTGTACGAATAGTTGTTCCTCCAGCCCAAGAATCTCCATCACTATAAAAAGTTGCTCCAAAACGCGGGTCTCCATCTTCAAATTCATTAACAAGATCTAGTGAGGGATACGCATTGAACCAATCATTCCAACCGTACTCTTGACCGCGGAAAGTTACTTCCTGTGGTCCAGCACCACTCACATCAGAATTCCACTTAGCACTATCTCCAAGGTCATCATTATATTCTACTTCAAATATAGACTCAGGACCATGCTCCGTTTCCTCAAGGAAATTGTTTGTGAAGTCCTGCACCGAATTACCAAGGGAATAGTCTCCGTAAATATTTTGAAAAGCACTTAAAGCCAAGTCATATTCACCACGGAAAAGATGCACTTTACCTAATAACGCATACGCTGCTCCACTATCTGCTCTACCCGCTTCTTCTTCCCCTTTTGCTAAGAGAGTTGTACTGGCATCTTGTAAATCTGCAATAATTTGCTGGTAAACATCTTCTTTGGGACTCTTTGGAAAACCATTCCCATCCTCTGGAATAATAGTAATTAGTGGAACATCTCCATATCTGGTAACTAAATAGAAGTAATAAAGTGCTCTCAAAAATTTAGCCTCTCCAATAAACTTATCCTTTCTGGCCTGACTTAAAAAAGAAGCAGGAATAGCATTTATAGCCTCCTCATTCCCGATCACAAAATTTGCTTTATTTATACCTCTAT
>CAXBEL010000009.1:0-44088 GCA_963974735.1 uncultured Flavobacteriaceae bacterium
AGAGCACCTGACTCATAATCAGGTGGTCCCTGGTTCGAGCCCAGGTGGGACCACCAGTAAACACTAAGCCTCAGAAGATTTTGTCTTCTGAGGCTTTTTTAATTTGCAAGTGATTTGCAAATAACTCCATATTTAATAAAAATTTAACTTATTTAAAGTCAATTGATTACGAATTCTATTGTTTTAGGAGAAAATGGGAATATTAGAGGGATTTTGGTTCGATCTACAGATAGAGATATATAAATCTTGTTTTACAAAAATTCTACTAAACACTAATCGCTAAGATTTCATTAATTTTTTCTTCAAGAATAGCTATTCGTTCTTCACGTATTAACGGATGAATATGAGCGGCAAGTAATTCGTTTTTTAAAGGGCTTTCCATTATAATGCTTAGTTCGCTTTGTAGATAAGAAATAACGTCTCTATGTGCTTTATTTACATCTTTTACTATGTATGTACAGTTGTTAAGTAGGTTTATAATATCCTCAAAATCGTGACTGGTTCTAAAATCACTGCCCCGACTGTGAAAAGCCTCAAATTTTGTTGCAATAAAAACAGCAGGACTGAATATTTGAATTTCCTGATCCTTAGCAAATGTTGTGCGGATATCGTTGAAACCATAGCTGTACCATTTGTTTGCTGGCCCGGTAAGGCCATCTTTTCCGGGAACAATATCTATTGCGATATTATTGAATAGATAACTAATGATATCACCCGCATTTGGATCAGGGTAAATTTTTAATTCACTAAGTTTTTCCTGAAGATTTAATAGATCGGTATAGGTCACCAGTTCAGTAGTGAGATCGATATCCTGTGTAGGGCGTATCTCCTCTGCACTTGGATCATCAGTATATAAACTGACTATGGCACCACCCACAAAGATCATTTTCGATTTGAGATCTTTTAATGCTATTGCTACCTGTGCAACGGTGTCTATATTGATGATTTTATTTTCCATGAATGATACTTTGCTCTAGTTTTTCTTTTGCAATAGCAGCTTCTCTTATTCTTCCAACTCGAAGCGCATCGACTAAAGCCAAAAGTTCATAAAATTTAGGATCTTCTAAGCTAGCTTTTGGAAGGTTCTTATAAAAGGGTTCAATATGCTGTCCTCTTAAAGTTCCCTTCGCATATGCCCATACATAATTTTCCTGACTGATAATAAGGTCGGACAATGGAGGAGCACTATGGGCTGTAGCGATGCCTCTGACAATAGCACCAGGTTGTACAGGAAATGCATACTTAACTCCATAAACCAGAAATTCAAAAGTATTCATTCTATTTACGGACTTGTTATGCTTACTATATAACTGGGCATATTCTAAACGTGATAAAGATCTACTCACTTCAGACTGGGCAATGTATAATTGCTCCGAAAGCTGAGTTTGCATGAGTGGATTATTTTGATTAGCTATTAATTTTAAAAGCATCGCTATATCAATTGCAGTAAGTTCTGTTGTTTTTTGCATAATAATATCCTGTATCCGGATATGCAATATAAGCATATATTATATTAAATATAAGTATAGTATATAACAATATCCTGTATCCGGATATTAGATATTGCTTAAACATTAATTACAACGAAAACTATAATTATTGATTTTGATTACTGCTTAAGTCTCATAATTTAGGTTCTAAATAAGGCATTTATGATAGCGCAATTCACTCGTAAAAAGTTTTATGACTTAGTTTGGTCTAAACCCTTGACTAAAATAAAAGAAGAACTGGATATTGACTACCATATCATCGTAGCCCTTTGTAAAAAACATGATATACCTCGACCTCCATCTAATTATTGGTCAAAATTAAAATTTGGTAAGCAAGCAACTCAGCCAGAATTACCTAAACCTGAAGATGAATGTATTGTTTGGGGAGCTATTAAAGAAAAAAAAGATCCTTATTCTTGGATGTATTTAAGCGGAAAGGCATTAGAAAAATACATTCAAGAAGAAATCGAAAATGATAATCGATTGGATTTATCCGTATCAAAAAGACTCAGTAAACCAGATAAACTAGTACAAGAATATTTAAGGGTAGAAGAGGAGCGAGAAAAGGCACGTAAGCGAGGTAAATACCTGAGCGGTTATGACAACCCCACAATTTCTATTAGCACATCTAAAGAACAACACGCTCGTGCGCTTCGATTTATGGACTGTTTGATTAAAAATTTAAGATTAAGAGGACATCGTTTTAAAATCCGGAATCACCACTACGAAATTTGTATTTACGGAGTTTCTTATCCTTTTAGTCTTCGTGAAGTTAATAAACGGGTTCCTAGAAGTGATAGTTGGGGGTCTGATTATATACCTACAGGAAAGCTTGCTTTAAAAATTGATAGATGGAGCGGCAAAGAATGGCAAGATCAAAAGACCTTGACTATCGAAGATAAAGTTTCTGAAATTATTGCCAGGATAGAATATTTAGCTAAGACGGAACGTGCCGAATCCATTTATCGTGATGTAAAACACCAGAGAACTAAAATTGAATCGGAAAAGGGTGAAGCTTTAGCACGTAAAAGGATTGAAGATGATAAAAAATTTGAAAAGCTTTTACAATTAGCTGATCAATGGAAACGTGTCGAAAATCTAAAGGAATTTATAGGGATGCTTGAAAATAATCAAACATTAGATGATGAAAAAAATGAAGTAATTCAATGGGCTAAAAATAGAATTGAGAAGCTTGATTTTATGGGTTCTTTAGAATAATATTTTTGGTTCTATAACCTTCACCCCATTCCCCTTCATTCCGTAAAAAACTCCATTCCGGCAAAAGAGGTTCATTCAAAAGTCTTGAACCCAATCCCAGAAAAAGGGATTACGTTCGCTTGATTCTAGTGGGTTGAAAAATCTAAATCTAGATTTGGAAAACCTAAAAACTAACTTTTAAACATGCTCCACACTAACCTTCTTTTCCTCAATTTTAAACTTTATATAAGCATATAGAAAAGGAAATGCATGTAAGATTATATTCAATAAGTGAGAATAATTAGTAGTTTTTGCAATAATGACGTATAGAGAGACTCATGCATTCTGATACAATCGAGAGAGAATATTAGTAACCATTTATTTAATACATTGTAATATTTAATCGAACAAAAATTTCAGATTTTTAAAAATAATATTACATTTGAGACTAATCAATGAATATTATTTAATGATATTCGTTTTTATGTGAATATTACATATAAAATTAGACTTCTTATTTTGAATAAAGAATCCCATTACGATGAAGATGCGTTGCTGGTACTTAAATTGGCAGCAGGAGATGAACGGGCATTCAAATTTATTTATGATAAATATTATAATGATATTTATAGATTTAGTGTAAGTCTTTTGAAATCTGGCCCTAATGCAGAAGAAGTTCTTCAAGATGTTTTTTTACAATGTTGGTTGAACCGTAAAAAACTTGATTACCAAAAATCAATAAAATCCTACCTTTTTACTTGTGCGCGTAATGCTGCTTTAAACTATTTGAAAAAGGCAGCGAATGAAAATAAACTCAAGAGTACAATTGCTCTTAAGAAAGAAAAAAGTAGAGATACTATCGAAAATGACTTAATAAGCCAAGATTATAATAAGTTGAAAGTTCGTGCTATTGATAGTCTATCCCCCAAACGAAAAATGATATTTGAAATGTCCCGAAAGGAAGGAAAGAGTTATGAAGATATCAGTAAGGAATTAAATTTATCCTTGAGTACCGTGAAAAATCAAATGAGTAAGGCTCTTGAAAATATACGTACCTATCTTCAACTTCATTCTGATCTTAGTATGAGTATTTTATTTCTGATTTATTTTTCTTCGAATTAATTTTTTACGGTTTGCATAAATTCTTAACAAAGCCCCATTTTATGGGGCTTTGTTGTTATAGATATCTTAAAAAACAAGTCATAATGTGAAAATTTTCTGAAATTTTCTTTAAATCGGGTAGTACTCAAGTTGCATTCAGTTGTATTATCTATAACAACCATCATTAATTAATATGTCAGAAAAAAGTAGGGAAGTAGCTGCGTTGTTGAAAAAGTATGCCTTAAATAAGTGTACGCCTGAAGAAATTGGGGTGTTGACACACTTACTTCAGCAAAATGAGGTTTCTGAAAATGATATTGATGTTGAGGGCATTCTTGAATCTTTAGGCAACTCCGAAACTTTAGATAAAAACAAAGCAGAAGCCGTATATCAAGAAGTTTTAAAATTAGGAGCATTAGGCAGAATTGGTTCAAAACGTCCTGTGAGAAAAAAAGTTGCAGCAACAATTGCCATTGCAGCCGTATTTGCCGGATTAATATCGCTATATATCTTTCAATATTATCCACTTGTAGTTCAGCCGCCAACCCTTGAATCGCTTATCGTTAATGAGGAGGTTACATTTGAAAAAGGATCGTTACAAATAGAAATTTCTATTAATAAAGAGTCCAAGGATAGCCTCATAATTTCAAAAGGTAAGCGGGTTGCAAAAATCATCAACAATACAATTGTAATGCAACCCTCAATTCAAAAATCTGATAGACTGGAATACGGTACGTTGAAAGTGCCTTATGGTAAAAAGGCAAAAGTTATTCTTGCCGATGGGACGAGAGTAGTTTTAAATTCCGGAACTGAGTTGCGCTTCCCTAATTATTTTCCAGTTGATGGTAAACGAAAAGTAGAGTTGCAGGGAGAGGCTTATTTTGAAGTAACTAAAGATAAAAAACACCCCTTTGTAGTCAAAACTAAGAATCTTGATATAGAGGTACTGGGTACGCAGTTTAATGTAGCTGCATATCAAAATGATCCTAAAACTAATGTTGTTTTGGTAGAGGGAGCTGTAGAGATAGATTTCCAATCTAAAGAAAATAAAATTAACAATACTATTTTACATCCAGGAGATATGGCTATTCACAATGCAACCAATAATAGCAGTATCGTGAATAAGGTACAACCTGAATTATATACTTCTTGGATAGATGGTAAACTTGTTTTTAGAAATATAGAATTTAACCAGTTGCTTACCAGATTAGAAAGGCATTATAATGTGTCTATTATCAATAAAGACAAAGGCTTAGGTAAAGAAATTCTCAATGCAAATTTTGGGGATGCCAATATTGAGGAGGTTTTTGATTATTTCAATCAGATTCACGAGATAAATTATGAAATAACTAATAGTGAAATTGTAATCAAAAAATAAAAGTCTATGGATAAAAAAGAAACCGGAAGGTGGTTCCAGCACCTCCCGGTTGAAAAGAGTATGATCAGCCATAAAACCAATCAATTATTCTAATTATTTAAATGTATGAAAAAACTTCTTACCCGAACAAGAAGAACAGTATTGTCTTACCCTAAAAGTTTTTCTATGAAAATACTTCTTCTCTATTTCTTGACCACTACTTCCGTTTTTCAGGCCAGTGAGAAAAACCCTAAGAATCTTATAAACCTGAAGGTTAGTAATATCACTATTGAACAATTGTTTGATCAGATTGAAATGAAAACAAATTATCGTTTTGTCTACAGAATTAATGATATAGACATTAATAAGCGAGTTTCTGTTCATTCTAAAGATCAGGATATTGAATCGTTTTTAAATGAGGTTCTTGCTAGTTTTGAAACGAGTTATACGATCAACGGAAAACAAATTATCCTCAGAGAGAATAATAAGCCCAGTAATCCCTGGCGTATTTCTGTTGGAGTGCAAGCCCAAAAAAAAATTACAGGTACAATTACTAATGAAGTAGGTAATCCGTTTCCGGGGGTGTATATCGTAAAGAAAAACACCAATAACGGAACCTTAAGTGATCTGGATGGTAAATATACTTTAGATGTTTCTCCAAATGACACGCTTGTTTTTAGTTATCTGGGATACACCACCGTTTCCCGTATTGTAGATCAGCAAGCTGATATTAGTTTACAAATGCAACAGAATACTTCAGAACTATCTGAAGTGATAATCAATGGAATCTTTGAGAGGAAAGCAGAAAGTTTTACTGGTTCTGCGGTTACTTTCACCAAAGAAGAATTGAAGCGTGTGGGCAACCAAAATATTTTTCAAACTATACAGAATATAGATCCTTCCATCGCTATTCTTGACAACTTTGAATTAGGTTCAAATCCTAACGCCTTGCCAGATATGCAAATAAGGGGTACTTCTACTTTTCCTGGGGATAATGTAGAGGGCTTTAAAGGAAACTATTTAAAAAGCCCCAATCAACCCTTGTTTATTCTCAATGGCTTTGAAGTTTCTGTAGAACGTGTTTTTGACTTGGATTTTAACAGGATCAATACCCTTACCATTTTGAAAGATGCGGCTTCTAAGTCACTTTACGGTTCTAGAGCAGCAAATGGAGTAGTGGTAATAGAGACCGATCAACTCAAAAATTCGGAGACCCGCATTACGTACAACGCGATGATGGATGTTGAATTACCCGACCTTTCCAGTTATAATCTTACTAATTCCCTTCAAAAATTACAGGCGGAGCAATTGAGTGGTTTTTATCTCACTAGAGAGGTTGAAGACTTAATAGCAAATGAGCAGCTGTATAACAGCAGGTTAAAACTAGCAAAAGAAGGGCTCAACACAGACTGGATGGCATTGCCTTTAAGAAATGCAATTGGCCAACGTCATTCTTTGGGCATCGAACTTGGCGGAAAAGAATTACGGGTTTTTGCGAATCTTAATTATCAAAAGAAAGAAGGAGCAATGAAAGGTTCCTTTCGTGAAAATATAGGTGGAGGACTAACCACCACGTACTCGGTTAATAATTTTAAATTCAGAAATATAACAACCGTTGTTTCAAATTCGGCCCAAGAGTCTCCTTACGGTACCTTTAATGAATACGCGATTATGAACCCGTACTGGAGAGCCAAAAATTTGGACGGATCAATACCCTATTACGCAGAGTTTTTTGACGATGATAATAACTACACCAATCCCCTCTACAATTCTACATTAGGGGTTAAAAATGAATCAGGCTACTTCAATTTTGTAAATAACTTTTATCTCGAGTGGCAACTTTTGCCATCCTTTAAAGCCATTACCAGAATAGGTGTTGATGTAAAGCGTAATGATGCAGATGAGTTTTATCCTGGGCAACATACTCGGTTTGACGATTATTTTGAAGATGAGCGTAAGGGTTCATATCAAGTTAATAACGGAAAAAGTTCTTTACTTTCTGGAAATCTCAATCTCCAGTATTCTCGCAATATGGGTAAGCACTTCGTATTTGGAAATGCCTCATTTGATATAAGTGAGCGTAAATTTGAAGAATTACAGCATCTGGCAGAAGGCTTTCCCAGCAGCAGGCTTAACAGCATAACTTTTGCCCGGGCATACGCACTAGATTCACGACCTACCGGGATTAGCGGTATTTCCAGAGATTTGGGTTTTCTCGCAGTAGGGTCTTATGTGTATGACACCCGTTTTTTAAGTGATTTAACGTTGCGTACCAGTGCTTCATCCCAATTTGGTGCTGATAAGAGATGGTCTACCTTCTGGAGTTTAGGTCTGGGCTGGAACTTGCACAATGAGAAATTTCTTAGAGAAAGTGTTTTTGAGCAATTAAAAATACGCGGTTCGCTAGGCTCTACGGGTAATCAAAATTTCAACGTCAATCAATCTGTTGTAACCTATGCCTATTACCAAGATGCCTTTTATCAGGGTTTACCGGGGTCTTACCTCTTGAATTTGGGTAACCCGGGGCTGCAATGGGAAAGCAAGTTTGATTACAATATTGGGCTTGATGCAAAAGTGGGAGGTTTAAACCTAAGATTTGATTACTACGAAAACTACACCGATAACCTGATAACAGATGTGTCTTTACCGTACTCTAACGGGTTTAGCAGCGTAAAAGAAAATTTAGGTAAAGTAAAAAACAGTGGTATAGATGCCAATGCCACCTACCTCATCTGGTCTAGGGGCAACAATTTCTTAAATGTAAATTTTGGTATTGCCACAAATACCAATGAAATCATCGAGCTCTCTAATGCCATGCGCAGTTTTAACCGAAAACAGGAAGAACTCGCTGCAGATGAGGAAAATAAAGAACCTGTTTTGAGGTATGAAGATGGTGGTTCTATGAATTCAATTTGGGCGGTGCAATCCGCAGGTATCGACCCTGCCAGCGGCCGCGAGATCTTTATAAATAAAGATGGGAGTACCACTTATGATTGGGATGCCAGCCAAATGGTTGCGGTAGGTGATAACAGCCCAAAATACCGAGGTGTTGTGGGTATTTCGGGGGAATATGCGCGATTTGGCCTAAGTGTCACAGCACGATATCTGGGCGGAGGCCAGCTGTACAATCAAACGCTGGTAGATAAGGTAGAAAATGTAGATATGAATTACAATGTGGATGATCGTGTGCTTACCGGAAGGTGGAGGTATCAAGGGCAGCAAACAGAGTTTAGAGGGATACGCGTTTACGACTATGTTAATAATACATATACATTTGACAGAACCCTTACCAAGCCTACGTCACGTTTTGTACAGGATCGCAATGAGTTTGACATCGCTGCAATTAGTGCCTATTATGACTTTAGCAAATCTATTAACACGGCTTTAGGAATAGATCGATTACGACTGGGCTTTAATATGAACAATGTGGTTAAATTTTCAAGTATAGAAATAGAGCGCGGAACCCAATATCCTTTTTCAAGAACAATGTCTTTTAGCTTAACAGCTACATTTTAAACTTAAATATCATGAATAGAACATATATACAATTTTTAGTATGCCTTACCCTGGTGTTTCTGTCAACAGGATGCGAGGATAATTGGCTAGATGAGCAATCGAGCAATCAGCTTACTGCAGAAGAACAATTTGAAACTGCAGAGGGTTTTAAGGATGCCCTGATAGGCTCTTATATAGGGCTCACCGCACAAGAACTGTATGGAAAGGATTTATCCTGGAACATGGTTGACCTGCTCAGCCAGCAATATGCGGGTTTGCCTGTGACGGCACAATACGCAGGAATGCAGCAATTTCAATATGAAACGCTGAGAGCTAACGGTCAAATAGAAGCAACCTGGAGCAAAGCGTACAATACCATTGCAAATGTGAACCTGGCTCTAGAGATGACCGAGAAAAACCAAGCGGTACTAGGTAGTATTGACTATGCACTTATACGAGGCGAATTATTGGGCCTGCGGGTTTTTCTTCATTTTGACATGATGCGCTTATTTAATCCTGGGAACCTAAAAGATCGACCAGAGCTCTTAAACGAATATGCCATACCTTATGTGACTACTTTTGATAAGAATATAAAATCCCAGTTAAGTTTTACGGAAACCTTTAAACTAATGGAGGCCGATTTACAGGAAGCCCTAACATTACTTGAAGAAGATCCTGTAGTGTCTGAAGAACCGGTATCTTATTATGCTGAGGTCAATCGTGATGGGTTTTACGATTCCCGTGAGCAACGTATGAATTATTATGCAGTAAAAGCACTCTTTGCCCGTGTATTGCAATGGCAAGGCAAGCAGGATGAAGCGGCCATTGTAGCTCAGGAAGTGATTGATGATTCATTTGCGATGCTTATAGACGCAGATTCCCACCCTGTTGCCACAGATCGGATTTTTTATCAGGAAGTACTGTTTATGATCGATGTAGAAGGTTTGGCAGATATCATAAACACACTCCTGTCAGCAACAGACTTAGATACGGCTAATCCAAATACTTTATATTATACCAGTAATTATGTTGATGAAACCTTTGAAACCGACAATGTCAATGTGGGTATTCCGGATGTTCGTTTTAATACCTTAATGGTCACTCAGTCAAGAGGTGTGGTAAACAGAAAATTGTTTCAAAATTATCAGGAGGAAGACCCACAATTCAATCAAATACCGATTATTAAGATCCCCGAGATGTATTACATCGCTGCAGAGGCGTATGCTAAGGGTAGTCAACTCGATCTCGCTATATCGCTCCTTAATACCGTGAGAATCAGTAGGGGAATTATAGAGCAAATCCCTGACGATGCTTCTCAAGAGGATGTTCTTTTGGAAGTTGAAAAAGAATACCATAAAGAATTTTTAAGTGAGGGACAGTGGTTTTATTATTTAAAAAGAAATGGTATCACAGAAATCCCTGGAGTCTTTGATAACACGATCACCATTGATGATCAACAATATGTGTTGCCCTATCCGGATAACGAAGTAGAATTTGGAAACAGAAATTAATGGTCAATTTAAAATTTTAATACTATGAAAACTGTAAAACTAATATTAGGAATACTGTCAACTGTATTGGTGAGTTCATGCGATAAAGATGAGTTGACTGGCTTTTCAACAGAAGCAGCAATCAATTTTGTGAGCGACTCTACTCAATACTCTTTCATACAGGAACCTGCTGATGAACATATTGTTGAATTGCCTGTGTTTGTTACAGGAGATTCAACTTCTTACGATCGCTTTTTCAATGTAGAGGTTCTGAATGATCCTGAAACTACAGCCGCTGAAAGTCAATATGAGATTATAGAAGGAATAATCCCTTCTGGCAGCTTTAACGGCAACTTAATGGTGAAAGTTAAAAAAAGCCCGGAACTGGATGACAAATCGGTCGCCATAAAAGTAATGGTCATTCGATCTGATGATTTTATTACAGGTGCCGAGGAAAGTAAGGAGACCAAATTGATCTGGACTAACAAGATTGTCATCCCTGCGTGGACCTACTTCCGCTATTTTTTTACACGATATCCCAGTAGCCGAGCCTATCGTATTTTTATTGAGGTTACTGGATTGACGACCTTTTCTTTAGCCGATTATAGGGATCTAACCCCTACCGGAGCTCAATCTTTAGGTAAGGCTTATGGTGATTATATACGGGAATATAACGCAAATCATCCTGGGGATCCCTTAGTACATGATGATGGCCCTAACGAAGGTGAAGAAATAGTACCCGTTTATTAACCAGCTCAAGGTCAAATATTTGATATAACTTATTTAACGTAACACAATGAAAAACATATATAATATACTTTTTGTGCTTCTAATATTGGCGGTGGCACAATCATGTTTTGAAGACACGAGTAGTCTGGATACAAATCCTATTGAAGGGGTCGTCATAGACACAACGGGTATGAGTGAGCTCTCCGTATTTCAATTTGATAATCTCGAGGTGACGCCCAACCTTATTTACTCTGGTAATGAAGATCAATTAGCTTACGAATGGAAAATTAATATTGGATCTACTATTGGCGATACGGTTTTTGATGTGTTGAGCACAGAACGAAACTTAGATGCCCCTATTGTTTTTAGACCTACTCCTGCAAATAGCAATCATGAGCTGGTATTAACTGTTACAGATACCCAGACTGATATTGATTATATTATGGGCTGGCCTTTAAAAGTTTTAAATAATATTGGTCAGGGTATTTTAGTTGCAACCACCCCAGATGGTACGTCAACAGATTTAAGCCATATTATGAGCGCTCAAGTAACTCCCAATTTTGATGAGCTTAGTGTCAAATATAATGTATATAGCTCACTAAATGATGGTACTATTCCAGGAATTACTAAGCAGTTAAAGTATTATAGGATAGGTAGGGATGATGCAGTTTTAGGAATCACAGACAATACAATATATAGGATAAATACAGTTGACTTTACGTTTGGAGGAACTAATGAAGAGTTGTTTTATGTGGATCGTCCTGCATATAAGCCTCAATCTTTAGGACAGGTAAATCAAGGAAGCCTTTTAGTAAATAATGGTAATCTAACATCAACATATTTTGGTGCAACTTACAAATTTGGCGTTCCCTTTGAGTCAGACTTTACCGTACCTGCTATTATAGCTGCAAAAACTAGTAGTGGTCCACCGGTAACCATTGTTTTTTATGATGAAGAAAAAGATGAATTTATATATCAACCTTCTGCCACGCAATTTGGGGATAGCAATCAGTATGCAATTCCTGCTTCTACCGATGAGGCATTCAATCCCGCAACAGTTGATAACAAAATCAATGTTGCCGCAAGCGTAGGTACTACAGACGGTAACTTCAGGCATCTTTTAAAGGATGAGAACACCAGTGCTGTAGGGCTTTATATTTTTGATGAAGGTGTTAGCGTATATCCTGATATTTTTCCTCCATCTCCCATTGGATTCTACGATTTGAGCAGTGCACCAGATATTCAGGCCGCAGAGCACTTTGTATTTACGGATGATCAGAAAATCCTGTATTATGCTACAGACACCAAGCTTTATGCAGTGCTATTTTCTACAGAAACGGCTACGGTACAGGAGCGCTACACTTTAGAAGCTGGGGAAAGTTTTACAACCCTGCAGGTATATCAGGATGCCGACTATCCTTTTGGTTCAGATTATTTGCCTTTAAATAATCGGGCGCTTTTAGCATCTACCTATGACGGCACTGAAGGCCGTGTTTATCTCATGCCTTTAATCAATACAGGTGTAGGTAATATAGACGTTCCTAATGTAAAAATCTGGGAAGGTTTTGATCAGATTACTGCTCTGGGAACACAGCTTTAATTTGAATTAGCCAGGATTCTCCCTATACTAATAAGGAGAATCCTTATTTTATTTTAATGATGCGGTAGGTTTAAAACTGCACAAGCTTTCATGTATTTATGAATAAGATTTTTAAAATAGCTAAAATAGAATTGAATATTCTTTTCTACTCTCCTATTGCATGGTTGGTACTCATTTTATTTCTTCTCCAGTGTGGGTTGACTTTTATCGATTTGATTGATGCACGGGAAACCAGTCAACAATTAGGGAGCAATCTTAAAGGGTTAACAGAAGATATTTTTGGTGGCAACAAGGGATTTTTTAGTTCGGTTCAAGATAAACTCTATTTATACATTCCGCTTCTTACAATGGGATTAATCAGTAAGGAACTCCACAGTGGTTCTATTAAGCTACTTTTTTCATCTCCGGTTACTAGCACGCAGATTATATTAGGAAAATTTCTTGCAATGGCGCTGTATGGCCTTTTGCTCGTTGGGATTTTGTTATTGATTGTAGGAGCTGGAACAATAAGCATTGAGAATCTGGATTTTCAATATCTCTTAGGAGGAATATTAGGTTTGTATTTGCTTCTGTGTGCGTATTCAAGCATCGGTTTATTTATGTCTAGTCTTACGTCCTATCAGGTTGTAGCTGCAATAAGTACCCTAGCTGTTTTGGCCGCTCTTAATTATGTAGGGACTATTGGTCAAAGTATAGATTTTGTTAGGGATATTACGTATTGGATTTCAATTTCCGGAAGAGCAGATAATTTTATAAACGGACTAATAACTTCAAAAGATTTAATATACTTTTTACTTATTATAGGGCTCTTCTTATTCTTAACCGTTATGCGTTTTGATCGGGGAAGAAAGCAAACTTCACAGTTTAGTAAGGTTTCAACTTATGTAATTCTAGTAGTAGGGGTGTTGATGCTGGGTTATTTGAGTTCGCTACCCTTTTTTGATATTTATTACGATACCACCAGATTCAAGAAAAAAACATTAACAAATTCAACTCTGGAGCTTATAGATAGGCTTGAAGAACCTATTCATTTAACGACTTATGTAAATGTACTTAACGGCTATGCGCATATAGGCGCACCAAAATATCGAATATTTGAATTTAATCAATTCAGTAAGTTCACCCGTTTTATACCTGAAATAGAGATTTCTTATGTGGCGTATTACGATTCAACGTATACATCCCGTGATGAGACAATTGAGTATTTTGAAGAAGAGGCCAGGAAATCAGCAGTTGCGTATGGTTATGACTTTAATAAGGTTTTAAGTCCCGAAGAAATACGAGCCCAGATTGACCTTAGCGATGAGAAAAACTTCTTTGTGAGAAAGATGACTTATAAAGGAAAGTCAACAAGTTTACGTATGTTTTACGATCAGATAGGATATCCTCAAGAAGCAGAAGTGGCAGCGTCTATAAAGCGACTTCTGGATAGGCCTAAAAGGGTGGGGTTTCTAAGTCTTAATGGAGAACGGGATATCTTACGGGCAGCAGATAAATCGTATTATGAATTTACAAGTGCGTTACAAAGCCGTTCAGCCTTAGTTAATCAAGGCTTTGATATGATCTCTATAGATATGGAAGCATCTAAAAATCCTTTAGATTCAATAGATATTCTTGTTATAGCAGATCCTATAACATCATATTCAGAACAGCAAATAACACAAATTAAGACATTTTTGGAAAATGGTGGAAATGCTTTAATCGCAGGAGAACCAGGTAAAGACCAGTTGCTTCAACCTATTTTAGATTATTTAGGAGTTCAGTTTACAACAGGAATAATGCTTCAGGAATCTGAAAAATATGAGCTTGATCTAATACAAACAAAAGTTGTTAATGACGCTGAATCTATCGGAATCAGCTTAGGTTCTAAAGATATTATAAGTTATTCGGGAACCTTGGGAGTGAAGGCTTTACCCAATTCTGATTTTAAGGTTACTCCCCTCTTAAGACCTGTAGGCTCACAAGTATGGAGGGAAACGCTACCCGTAGATTTGACGACTGATTCTTTAAGCTATTCAGCGGACAAATCAATTGAACCGACACTTTCTTTAGCGTTAAGCCGCAAAATAAATGGACAAAATCAACGAATAATTGTATCGGGAGATGCAGATTTTATGAGTAATGGGGAAATAAAACGGTTTAATCTTACCAATAAAAATGGTCTATTTACTACTAAAATCTTCCGATGGTTAAGTAATGATCAGTTTCCTATTGATATAACCCGCAAAGAAGCCATAGATAATAAAATCAAGATTGATCAACAGGGAATCTGGTATCTACAATTATTTTTTATGATACTGCTACCGGTTGTTTTAGCAATTGCCGGAATAACACTATTAATTAAAAGAAAAAGACAATAATAGAATGAATAAGGTTATAGCAAAAGTAGAAAACCTATCTCACAAGTACAGTAGGGATTGGGCAATACGCGACATTAATTTTGAAGTATTTAATAAAGGGATTTTAGGTCTTTTAGGTTCAAACGGAGCCGGAAAGTCTACCACCATGAATATTCTTTGTGGGGTAATTAATCAGACAGAAGGAAATGCTTTTATAGATGGAATTAATATGCGCACCAACCCGGTAGATGCCAAAAAGCTTATTGGTTTTTTGCCTCAAAAAGCACCTTTACATATAGAGCTAACAGTAGACGAATATCTTATACATTGTGCCCATTTAAGATCTATTCCTTCAAATCAGATTACAGATGCTCTTGAGCGGGCTAAAGCTAAATGCGGAATAAGCCATTTTAGCAAAAGAGTACTCAGAAATTTGTCTGGTGGCTATCAGCAACGTGTAGGACTCGCTCAGGCTATAATTCACAATCCCAAACTAGTGGTACTTGATGAACCTACAAATGGTCTTGATCCCAACCAAATACAAGAAGTTAGAAAGCTTATAAAAGAGATTGCTGAAGATCGTGCAGTGATTCTATCAACACATATTCTATCTGAAGTTCAGGCTACTTGCGATTACATTGTGATGGTTGAACAGGGTGAAGTTGTTTTTTCTGATTCTATGTATGCGTTTAATAATTACATAGCGCCTAATTCTTTGGTTATGGAAGTAAATCAACTTCCTCCTGAAGCAGAGATTTTAAGTGTGGAAGGTGTTGAAAAGATAGAAATAATCAATCCGAACAAAATTCGCCTACGATTTTCAGATTCAGAAAAAATCACTCAAAAACTTATTCATAAAAGTGTTCAGAGTGGTTGGGACTTAAGGGAAATATATTTAGAAAAAACAGATTTGGACGGAGTATTTGCCCAGCTTTCTGGAAAGGCTTAAAACAGTCCATAAAATTTGAATACGGATTTATGAAAAAGATACTCAGAATAGCCCGGTTGGAGCTAAGTATAATGTTTTATTCTCCTATAGCCTGGCTGGTGCTTATATTGTTCATTATTCAGTCTGGTGTTGTATATGCAGAAATGCTCTACGATCAGGAAACCCGTCAACAATTAGGTCGTGCGTTGCCAGCAATGAGTAAGGCTCTTTTTGCAGGGGAAGATGGCGTTTTGGCTAAAATTCAAAGAAATCTCTATCTATATATTCCCATCTTGACCATGGGATTAATGAGTAGGGAAACCAGTAGCGGCTCTATAAAACTACTTTATTCTTCCCCTGTAACTGTGTTTCAAATCGTATTTGGTAAATACCTATCAATGGTTTGTTATGCTTTTCTTCTATGTTTAGTTCTTGCGACTTACCTTATTACTGGTACGTATTCTATAGTTGAATTAGACCTGATTTTTGTAATGGGTGGAATATTTGGAGTATTCTTGCTTATCTGCGCTTACGCCGCAATTGGATTATTTATGTCAAGCCTTACCAATTATCAGGTAGTAGCAGCTATAAGTACTTTGGCAGTATTGGCCGTACTCAATTTTATAGGGGGAATTGGCCAGCAATATGACTTTGTGAGAGATGTTACCTACTGGTTTTCTATATCAGGAAGAGCTGATAATATGGTAAATGGTCTAATAATTAGCAAAGACGTTATTTATTTTGTTCTCGTAATTGTAATGTTTATAGGCTTTATATTGCTCAAGCTTAATGATGAAAGGGATCTTAAAAGCGGTATTGCTAAATGGAGCCGCTACACGTTACTTATAGTAGGAATTACGGCTGTAGGATACCTGTCGTCACGGCCGGTTTTTACCGCATATTACGATTCTACACGTTTCAACGATCGCACCTTGACCCAGAATTCTATAGATCTTCTTGAGCAACTTGAAGATCCTATAACTATAACTACTTACGTGAATTTAGTACATTATAGCGCAAAGCAGGGCAGTCCTATCAACAGAATAAATGATCTTCAACACTTTGACCAGTACCGCAGGTTTTTACCAAATATGGAAATGCCTTATATCGCATACTATGATACATTGCCCTATAAAACAGACACCACCAAAACCTTATTGCAGAAAGCTAAATCAGCTGCATCTGCACATAAATTTGACTTTGATGAGGTATTAACCCCAACGCAAATTAGAGCGAAGATTGATCTTTTGCCGGAGCAGAATAGGCTTGTCAGGATTATATCTTACAAAGACAAGATTACCCCATTGCGTATGTTTGATGATTTATTTGTGTATCCTAATGAAAATGAAATTTCTGTAGCCATTAAAAGATTGCTTAACGAACCCGCAAAAATAGGTTTTGTTGGTACCCACGGTGAGCGTAGCTTGTCAAGTATAGAAAATGCAGGATATCAAGTCTTTTCAAATGGAACTAATATTCGGGGTTCATTGGTAAATCAGGGTTTTGAAACAGAGACGATAAATCTTAAAAAGGTTGATGCCATACCTGATGATATAAAGGCTCTGGTTATTGCAGACCCTAAATCTCCATACACTGAGAAAGAGCTTGATTTGATTCATGAATACATCGCTTCTGGCAGAAACTTGCTTTTGGCTCTTGAGCCTGATTCAACTATTCTAAATTCTGTATTGGATAGTTTAGGAGTCGACTTAAAACCGGGAGTGCTTCTGGAAGAAAGTGAAGATTATGATGCAGATCTTATTCAGGCCAAATACACTAAAGAATCCAACGATATCGGAATCCGTTACAGAGATAATTTTGTGGTAAGTATGCCTACAGCTGCAGGCTTGATCATCAATGATTCTATCACAAACTTTAAGTCTAAACCTATACTTATAACCAATAAGGAAATGGTCTGGAATAATACAGAAGAATTTGATTTGGAAACAGAACAAGTTTCATTTGATCCAGAAAATGATTCTAAAGTAGAATTGCCTTTGGCAGTTGCCTTAACACGAACAATAAATAGTAAGAATCAAAAAATTGTAGTACTGTCTGATGCAGACTTTATGAGTAATGCAGAGATGGCTCGTAATAATCTGACTACTAGAAATTCAGTTTTTACAATGGGACTTTTTAAATGGCTTAATGATGGTGAATATCCATTTTCAAGTCCAAGGTCTGGTGCAATTGATACTACTATAAAAGTTGATCGAACGGGTATTTTGTGGATCAAAGTTATCTATATGGGGCTGTTTCCAGGAATCGTAGCGCTATTTGGATTGATCTTATTAACAAGACGAAAAAGAAATTAATGACAATGAAAATTTTTAAGATTACTCACATATTATTTAGTGTCCTCTGTTTTTCAATCACAACTCAGGCTCAAGAAAAAGACGCTTTACTTCCTCTAGATCAGGAGGTTTTTATTGATACTCTGGCAAACGGACTTACTTATTATATTAAGAAGAATCATGAACCTCAAAACAGAGCCTATTTATATCTGGCACTTAAAGCGGGTTCATTGCAGGAACAAGAGGATCAATTAGGTCTTGCTCATTTTACAGAGCATATGGCTTTTAACGGAACGGAAAATTTCCCTAAAAATGAATTAATTGATTACTTGCAAAAAGCAGGAGTGCGTTTTGGCGCAGACCTCAATGCCTATACCAGCTTTGACCAAACGGTTTATAAGCTACCCTTACCTACAGATGACGAAGAGTTACTTGAGTCTGGTTTTCAGATTCTTTCAGATTGGGCGGGTAAGATTTTACTAAAAGATGAAGATATTGAAAGTGAACGGGGAATTATTATCGAAGAAGAACGTCAACGTGGTAAAAACGTTAATGATCGTTTAAGTAAACAATTAATGCCAGTGCTTCTTGAGAATTCTAGGTACTTGGAGCGAATACCTATTGGAAAAACAGAGATTATAAAGAACTTTGAACCTAAAAAATTAAAGGATTTTTATAATACCTGGTATCAGCCCCATCTTCAGGCTGTGATGGTAGCTGGTGATGTCAAAAAGGATCGAATTGAATTCTACATTAAAAAATATTTCAGCAACTTAAAATCGACTTCAGAAAGAAAGTATCCTGCTCCATATAACATCCCCGACAATGAAGAAGTAAAAGTCAAAATAGCAACTGACCCTGAATATTCTTACAACGTAGTTACTGTGATATATAAACATGCATCACAGGGGGTGAGAACTGAGGAAGATCTTTTAAATGCCATAAAAAGAAGTGCTGTCAATGCTATGCTTGCCGCTCGTATTCGTGAAATTATACAGAATGGTAATGCGCCTTTTCTTAATGCAAGTTTAAATTACGGCAATTTTCAGGGAGGAATAGGAGATCTTGATGCATTTACCATACAGGTTGTAGCAAAAGATGCTCCATCAATTGAGCAAGCTGTAAAAGCTGTAATGCAGGAGGTAGATCGCATGGATCAATTTGGTTTTACACAGACTGAATGGGATAGGGTGCGCGATAATTTTTTAACATCCATTAATAACACCTACAGAGAAAAAGATAAGATTCCTTCAGAATCTTTTATTAATCAATATGTGAATCACTTTATCAATGGCGAACAGATTTTAAATATTGAATTTACCCATTCTTTTTACAATGAAAAATTAAAAGAGATAAGTATTGATGACCTCAACTCAACGGCAAAAGGCTGGGTTAGGGATGAAAACCAAATCATTATTCTAAAAGCTTCAGAATCTGACAAATCACTATTACCTGATGAAACCACACTTGAAGATTGGGTTAACGGGAAGCGTAAAACAGTTACTGCTTATACAGATGATGTTCTAGAGGGTCCTTTATTAGAAAGCGAGCTTTTAAAAGCAGATATCATTTCTCAAAAAGATTTGGATAGTATTTCTGCTACAGAGATTACTTTGGAAAATGGGCTAAAGGTTATTTTTAAACCTACAGATTTTAAAAATGATCAGATTATTTTTTCAGGCTTTAGTCCCGGAGGAACTTCATTAGCCAAGGAAGATATACTTCCAGCAGCAAAAATTGCCGATAATGTCATTACCGCATCAGGCATCGCAGATTATTCATCCACTCAAGTTCAAAAGATGTTAGCAGGCAAAACTATAAGTATAAGGCCTTATATAGGCACCTATTCAGAAGGAATTACGGGATCGTCCAATCGCGAAGATATAGAACAAACCTTGCAATTGGCTTATTTGTATATGATTAAGCCTAAATTTGACACAGCTGTGTTTAATACCTATAAGGAGAATTATAAGGTTTCTCTCAAAGCTAAAGCTACAAACCCCATATCGATTTTTCAGGATACAATCACTAAAGTGATGCAGGGCGAAAATGCCTGGGTTCAACCCACTTCGCTAGAGGACTTAAACACAATTGAACCCGAGGAAGCATTGTCTTTCTATAGAAATCGTTTTGATAACGCCGGTGATTTTACTTTTGTTTTTGTGGGAAACTTTGAGGCTGAGAAGCTAAAACCTTTAGTTCAAAAATATTTAGGAGCACTTCCAGATTCAGGAAAGCGAGAATCTTTTAAGAATGTTGGGATTACAACTCGTAAAGGTCAAGTTGAGAAAAGCGTATATAAGGGACTTGAAGATAAATCTACAGTAGTACTGGCATATCATGATACTTTTGATTTTACCGACTTTAATGCAACAGCACTCGAAGCACTTAAAACCATATTAGAAAATAGACTTCTAGAACGTTTAAGAGAACAAGAATCTGGTGTTTACAGTCCTTCAATTAGTCTCAGCCTGAGTCGAATTCCCCAGCCCTATTATTCGCTATCAGTCACATTTAGTTGTGCTTCTTCACGAGTTGAACATTTAATAGCTGCCACAAAGGACGAACTCAACAAATTGCTAGAAACAGGAGTAAGCAAACAAGATATTGATAAATTCAAAGCGCAGGAGATTAGACAGCACGAGCTCAATTTGAGAGCGAATAGTTTTTGGCTTAATTACATTAAAAATGCCTACACCTATGATTTAAGTTTGGCTAAAATTAATGAGTTTGAAAAAAATCTGAATGTCCTGGATAAGAAAACGCTAGATAAAAAAATAAAAACTTTTCTAAATACAGAAAACAAAGCTTTGCTTGTACTTTATCCCGAATCTAAAGATTCTGAAAACAAATCTAATTAACTGCTAATAACTTGTTTTGGGTAGTTTAAATTCTTTTGAGATTTTTTAATAAACAGATCCTATGAAAAACTCATTAGATGAGGAAATAGTAGTATTATCATTTTTTATGCGCTAAGGAATTTATAGGGATGCTTGAAAATAATCAAACATTGGATGATGAAAAAAATGAAGTAATTCAATGGGCTAAAAATAGAATTGAGAAGCTTGATTTTATGGGTTCTTTAGAATAATATTTTTGGTTCTATAATCTTCACCCCATTTCCCTTCATTTCGCAAAAAACTCCATTTCGGGAAAAGAGGTTCATTCATGAGTCTTGAACCCAATCCCAGAAAAAGGGATTACGTTCGCTTAACTCTGCATCATTGAGAATTTTTTGCATTCTTGATTGTGCACGATGTCAAAATTACCAATTACGCATTTTTATTGAATGGTAAATCCAGTTTAGACTCTCAAACAGGAACAATTTGATTTATATGGAACAGCCTATTTAAAGATTTCTTCAATAAATGCCACTTAGAATTGATGATTGTACTAAAAAATACTCTCTGGGATTTATAGTTTTGCAGTATTAACTTTAATACGCAAGCAATTGTAATTCAGTTTTTTAATCTTTATTTTCGGTAAATTATTGTTTTCATTTTTCGCCTTCTCAAATTTCAAACAATATGCACCTACATTATTCCGGAAAACAGAGCTTCACCAGTAGAGCTGTTAATAAAGCAAATCGAATTTTAGTCAGTTCCTTTTATCAAAAAGAAATTGAGAACAAAATTGATTTTATGGATACTGCTCCATTGATCACTCAATTGAAATCGAATACCCCCGAAACGATCGAAGTAATCAGTTCTTGGGGGGCTTTTAAATCAAAGATGGAGGATTCTGTCCTTCAGACAACTAAAATTTCAATAAATCGCAGGCATATAAGAAACTCTCGATATTTGTTAGTTGTCAAACTCCTGACAGATTATACCTGTATACAGCTAGGTCTGCTGGATAAAGCTCAAGAAGAGAAACGACGACAAATAGGTTTGATAATTGAAAAGCTTGTCAAATCTTACCTCTAAATACCACGCTGTTTCCCTTCATTCAGCAAAAAAACATCAGTGCGGGATGAGCGATTTGTTATCATGTCTTGAACCCAATCCCAGAAAAAGGGATTACGTTCGCTTGATTCTAATGACTTAATACTTCAGTTTCCAAATGAAGCGTTGGGCAAACTCAAAACTTTCATTTAAACATTCTCCAAAATAGCCATTTCCTTTTCATTAAAGAACTAAAATTTAGCTTGAGACGCTTTGCATAATCAGGCTCGCTTACTCGCTCTTTTTATAAAAGCTTTCCTCAATCTAAATTTTAAATACGAGCAATCGAAAAGGAAACGCGATGGCTCTATGGGAAGTAAATTGGAATGAATACTAACTCCTTTTTTCGCTTTAGTAAAATTGAAAATTCGAACAGTTTTAAAACACTACTTCACAATCAAATTATAAGGATAACGCTCCAGATATACCAAGTAAATGGTTTTTTGACCGCATTTAATTTGATGCTATTTGCTATCAAAATTAATGAGGATTTTTAATGATAACTTAGGGTTTAAAAGTGATCGTTTTGAGGAGCGAAGCGGATAAAAATGATCAGCAAGAGGATAACACGCTGCGCGATGTTATAGGTCTCATTTTTAAGTTTAAAACACTGTAATTCAGTTATTTAAATTCATTTTAATTTTTGAGTAAATTTCACTTTTGCGCCAAATAATCTAAAAACACTTCGCAAGCCTTATAAACAGGGCAATTGATTATCCTAATCTTTAAAATTCTTATTATGAGCAAGCGATTTTCCCGAATAAATTTTCACACAGAAACCGTTGAGCGCTTTAAACAGTACGCCATAGCAAATGATGCGAATTATACTGAAACTTTAGAAGCTATTTTAGACTTTTTTGAGAAGTATTCCATCAATCCTTTTGTGCCTTTTGATGACTCCGTTCATCATTTAGAACAGGTAATCAATAAAAGAATGGATGCTGTTGAGGCTATCTTACGGAGAATCGAAACAGAGCAAACCAAGCCTACTAAAAAGCTATTGGATCGGCTTTTTAATCAACAGGAAGAAGAACAACCCAAGTTCGTTGAGCGTAAATATCGGTAGATGATCAAGATTGTTCTGTGCTTTTAATTCAACTATTTGAATTGATAGTTCACTCACGTCCGTTGTATAAGTTTTAACATTTAGTGAGCGCTTTATAATCCTCACCCTACGGGTGTACAAGCACCCTCCTTTTTAATTCAATATTCAATAGTGTTTAACAGGTCTATTTTAAAGTAATGTTACAGATAACTAACTCACGCCGTTGTACATATCCTTGGGATATTTAGTGAGCGCTTGAGCCTCACCCTACGGGTATACAAGTACCCTCTGACCTTAAAGGTCTTTTAAAAAATATATGATAATTCTATTGGTTTACTATGTATGTTCTATTCATCCAAACTTGGATGACCACGCCGTTGTATATGCTTCCTGCATTTGGTGAGTGCCTGCGGCCTCACTTTGCGGGTTTACAAGCACCCTCTGACCCTAGGGTCATTTTATATTTTATTTAGATTTTCTTTTCTTTTTCTTTCATCAGCATAGTTGCTTTTTCAGAGTTGCTTTATAAGTAAGCCCACGCGTTGTATATGCCCCGTGACATTTCGTGAGTGTGTTTAAAACTCACGCTATGGGTATACAAATACCCGCAGACCTTAAAAGGTCTATTATAATTTTAGGATCAATCGATAAGCAGTTCTATTCCTGCCTTTTTGGCTTTGTATTCTATTTTTTTAATGAGTTCGTAATAGTTCCAGTTTCTGAGGACGAATTGATTTTCGTGTGCGGCTTCAATCTTGGCTTCCTGATTGATTAAAATCAAGGTGCCGGCTTGATGTTTGACACAAAAGTCTATGAGCCTTCTGCTGTATACATGCAAGCGTTGATTGACATACTTGGTTTCTTTATCCTTAAATTTATCTACGGCTTTGAGCTTGCGGGTTCGTCCGTGTCCTCCTCGGGAATTTGTAGTTCCTGCTAAAGCTCGTTTCCGGGCTGCCTGAATGGCTAGTCTCCGATACAAAAACTCTTCCTTGGTTCCGATGTTTAAGCGGCTACTGCCAACCTTGACACTGATGGGATGTTCTAGTGACAAGGAAGCTTCTGCAATCACCTCCGGTTTTAAGGTGTGTTGTTCTTGTTCGATATCAAATACGGCCAACCAAAAAATCTTAGTATCGGTTAGTTTGATCTCTGAAGTGCGCAAACGAATCTCCCCTTTTACCGCACGATGCAAGAGGCTTCGCTTATCGGAGAAGTCTCTGCCTAAGTAGGTGCAAAACGGAATTTGAAACAGGCGAAAGCAAAAGGCATTGCGCTCGGGGTCGTGCTTAAATCCCCACATACAGCGCGCAGGAAATGGAAAACCAATATCCCGCCTGAAGTTTTTGAGCGAGCGTTCGCCCTTCCAATACTTGGGTTTGTTTTTATTGAATCCACTTTCAAGATTTCGATTCAAGTTGGATAATATCTCCATCGGGATCTCTCCTTTAAAGCGATCTGCGATCACCCGATAGGTGGTGTTGATACGGGAACGATTCAAAATGCCACTTTCATCTTTCTTTTGATCTGCCAGTTTGTACTGGATGTCCTCGGTCAGGTAAAAGAATTCCTTGATCATTTCCTGGCAATACAAATGAGTTACAATAATGTTTGCTGCTTTAAAGCATCGGTTTTGCCATTGGTAGAGTTTACCAATCGCTTCCTTGCGCTCTTCATAGGTAGGCAAATCTACTTTGAGTTGGATCTTTCGGGTAAGGCTTAAAGTTTTATTTTTCATAATCAAGCTGATTGTAAGTGTTCGTGCTCTTGCAAAACCTTATAAGCCGTAGTAAAGGCGCGATGCACTTCCTTTTGTGAAAGGTTGAGTTCGGCTGCGATCTGGGCAAAAGAATAGTGCTTTTGGCAGCGGAGTTCTAATACGTGAGCTTCCTGCTCGGTCATATCAGACTGCGTTTTGCATTCCTTTTGCTCTTGTTCTTTAGGGTGGAGTATATAACCCTGATTCAAAATCGTTTTGATCTCAAGAATCGTTTTTTGCATCGTAATACGCGCCTCGGTAATGCTAATACCTAGTTGCTCAGAAAGCGTTTTGTATTTAAAGCCGTGGTGAAAGCAGAGTTCGATGAGGCGTTTAGGCTGCGTTCCCAAAAGCGGTAGTATGTTAACCACTTGCTCATAATCCTTTTGCTTCTTTTGTTGGTCTATTAAATGATCATCTACTGCAGCTGGATCATAGCCTAACATATAATCCTGATAGTTGGGGAAATTATCTAAAGCGTAAAACTCCCGATCAAACTGATTTTTAGGGCGGGCATAGTACCATTTGCATTCGCTACTGATCACCGTATACAAGAAGTTCACCAAATGTTGAGGTGATTCGATTTGCTCACGTTTATCCCATAAGATGAGAAAGGTATCCTGTACTAAAGTCTCTACGACAAAGATGTCTTTGATCAAACTCCTGCCCATCCAATAAATGCGCCTGTGATATTGCGCGTAAATTTTTGTAAATGCCTGTGGACATTCTGATTTGAGTATGTCAAAATAATAGGTGTCCCTGGAAGACTTCCCTGCAGGAATGCTATCTTTGGAGGATATCGAAGTAGGATACATAGCTACTTTTATTGTGGTTAAATACGCTTGGGCTTTATCAAGCAGAAATTTTGCAGTAAATTAGTACTACCAAGACCGGTAGCCTACCAAAGGCATTTGTAAAATACCTGATAGTCCTTGTATTTTACCAATAGAAGCAATTAAATAGAATGAACCAGTACCTTTAAGAGATGACAACAGCAACCAAACCCAATCATATCGGAAGAAAGATCGCCCGCATCCGTGAACTGCGCGGGATGAAACAAGAAACCCTTGCTCAAGAACTGGGGATCAGTCAGCAAAGCATCTCACATATTGAACAAAGTGAAACTTTAGATGATGCCAAATTAGAAGAAGTTGCAAAGGTGTTGGGGGTAACAAAAGAAGGTATTGAGAATTTTAATGAGGAGACTGTCTTAAATGTTATTTCAAATACATTTAATAGTAATGATAGCTCAACATTAAATGCGATTAATGTTCAACCTTCATTTAATCCGATTGATAAAGTTGTTGAATTATACGAACGTCTGGTTCAAGCTGAAAAAGATAAAGTAACCTATTTAGAAGAGTTGCTTAAAAAGAAATAAACTTCACTAACCAAAAGTTTATGAATGGACCTCAGACTTTAAAATGTTTGAGGTTTTTTTATGGGTAAAAATCTCTTTTTAAGGAATTGAGTTTCATACGCTATCATGAGCTTAGATAAATATATACTATTTTACATATTTCTGTAAAGTACTTATAAGTGAATATTTTAACTTGTGTTCTATAGTGTTTTATTAGAGGTTTTTAATTAATAAATATTCATACTAAAAGGCTAAATATTTTGCATCATAAGAATTATGCAAAATTTAATTGCAGTATTCAATTATTGTCTTATATTTGCATCATAAAGATTATGCAAAAATTATATGCAAACTAAAAATGTCAATTTAAAATCAATTTTAAAAAAAGGAGGCCTTGCCTCTGGGTACTCTTTCAGAGGGAAAATCCAACACATTTACAATGGGGGTGTGCGTATTATTCAATTAAAGGATTTCATTAATGATTATACAGCTATTGGTGAGGAATGCTTCCTTATAGCCGCTGAAAAAATAAAACCTAAATATTATCTGGAAACTGGCGATATTCTTTTTATTGCTAAGGGTACTAATAATTTTGCAGTGGTATTTGAGCAGTTAGATGATCTCCCTACAATTGCTTCGTCTGCGCTTTTTGTGATAAAAGTTGACAAAAAAATAGCGTCACCTGAATATGTTGCTTGGTACATCAATCAAAGCCTAGTTCAAAATTATTTTAAAACGAATGAAGCAGGTACTTATGTAACCAGCATTAACAAAACGACTATTGAGGAAATACCCATCGCACTTCCATCATTAAACCTTCAAAAGCAAATTGCAACGATTTCACTTTTATATAAAAAGGAAAAGAGTATTCTTGCTGAAGTCACAGCTTTAAAAGATACCCTTATAACCAATCAATTACTAAATACCCTATAAAAATGTCCACGAAAATAAAACCTACCCAAAATCAAATCAATATAGCACTCTGGAATGCCTGTGATACATTTAGAGGTGCTTTTGATTCTTCAGAATACAAAAATTACATCTTGGTATTTATGTTTCAAAAATATCTAAGCGATGTATGGAAAGACCATTATTACAAACTCAAAGAACATTATGGAGACGATGAAGAGTTGATTCAGCGTAAGCTAAAGAGAGAGCGTTTTGTATTACCTGCAAATTGCACCTTTGATTACATCTTTGAGCATCGTAATGACACCGACATTGGTGAGAAAATCGATAAAATCTTTGCTCAAATTGAAGAACGTAATATCGAGAAGCTAGACGGTGTTTTTAGAAACATCAGTTTCAACTCAGACAAACTTGGTCAGACTAAGGATAGAAACCGTCGCTTAAAGAATTTGATAAATGACTTTGCTAAGCCCGAATTGGATTTTCGTCCTTCTCTCTGGGAAGATAAAGAAGATATTTTAGGAGAAGCATATATGTATCTCTTAGAAAGATTTGCTTCTGGCGCCGGTAAAAAAGGTGGGGAATTTTTTACACCGAAAGAAGTTTCAGGTTTATTAGCTAAACTAGTGGCTCCGAAAGAAGGAGATCGCATATTTGACCCTACTTGTGGTTCCGGTTCATTGTTAATCAAAGTTGCTGAAGAAACCAAGGATGCTGATGGCGAGCCGACTAATAACTTTGCAATTTACGGTCAGGAAAGTAATGGCGATACCTGGGCATTGAGCAAAATGAACTGTTTTTTACACAGTATGGACTCTGCTCAAATAGAATGGTGTGACACCATCAACAATCCTAAATTGATTGAAGGTGATGCTTTGATGAAGTTTGATATTGTGGTGGCAAACCCTCCTTTTAGTTTGGACAAATGGGGTCACGAAAATGCCGAGGCAGATCGTTTTAAGCGTTTCTATCGGGGTGTTCCACCCAAATCCAAAGGGGACTATGCGTTTATTCTGCATATGATAGAAACAACGGCACCTGGAGGTAGAGTGGGTGTCATTGTACCGCATGGTGTATTATTCCGAGGAAGCGCAGAACAAAAAATCAGACAGCAACTCATTGAGGAAAATTTATTGGAAGCTGTAATAGGTTTACCTACCAATCTGTTTTATGGAACAGGAATACCTGCAGCCATTCTTATTTTCAATAAATCTAAAACCACAGAGGATATCATCTTCATTGATGCTAGTAAAGGCTATGAAGATGGTAAAAGACAAAACAAACTGAGACCTCAAGACATTGAGAAAATTGTCGATGCCTATACTGATTTTAAGACCCTGAAAAAATTCAGCTCAGTAGTGCCTCCTCGTGAAGTAGCTGAGAACGATTTCAACCTTAATATCCCCAGATATGTTGACACTTTTGAAGAAGAGGAGCCTGTAGATATTGTAGCGGTTCAACAAAATATAGAACGTTTAGAAGAGGAACTTACAGAAGTACGTACAGAGATGCAAAAGCATTTAAAAGAATTAGGATATTAAGATGGCAGAAAACGAACAAAATAACATCATCATTTATACCAGTACAGACGGTAAAGCATCGGTTGATCTATTTGAACGTGACGGGAGCGTTTGGCTTAATCAAAAACAGCTAGCAGAAATTTTTGGCACCTCTGTTCAGAATGTTGGTCAACATATATGCAAAATACTGGAATACAATGAGTTAAAATCCAATTCAGTTATAAAGAATTACTTTACAACTGCCTCAGATGGTAGAGAATATGAGGTTTCTTTTTATGCGCTAGAGATGATACTTGCAATAGGATACAGCGCGCTCAGTAAACGTGGTGTTCAATTTTTATAAATCAATTATTGCTAGCGATTTAACCCATCAACCTGCTAATGCTGATAATTATGAGTAAAGAAGAAAAAATAATTGAAAGAGCAAGAAAGGCAGTTCCAAGAGGTATTGCTAGAAAACTCTGGGTAAAGTCTGGTGGTCGTTGTCAATATCAAGGATGTAATAAGCCCCTTTGGAAAGACGAACTGATGCAACGAGATATGAACAAGGCTTATATCTCTCATATTGTCGCTGCAAAAGAAAATGGACCACGGGGTGAGAAAACATTATCTCAAAAGCTAGAATTAAGTTTTGAAAATCTACTTCTTCTTTGCGATGAATGTCATAACCGAATTGATAAAGCGCAAGTGGATGAACATCCAAAAGAACGGATTATAAAAATGAAAAAAGACCACGAACGGCGTATTGAACTATTAACAGGTATCAATGAGGAAAATAAAAGTCACTTGTTGTTTTATACTGCTAAAATAGGCTCTTTTCAACCCACTATCACTTTCGAACAAGCTTCAGAAGCTATAATACCAGAGTATTTTCCCATTTCTGATAACCCTATTGAAATTGGTATGGGATTCAATACTATTTCTGATGATGATGACAATTATTGGAAATTTCAATCCCAACAGTTAGAGGAGTCGTTCTCACATAAGGTTAAACCAATCTTAGATAAAGGAATTAATCATTTCTCTGTTTTTGGTATAGCCCCACAACCTTTACTCGTGAAATTTGGTGCTCTAATTTCAGAATTAACTAAAGCCGAAATTTACCAATCGCACAGAGAGCCTAAACAATCTTGGAAATGGCAGTTGAACAATGATGATGTAGAAATTGTGCTTAACAAACCTACTTTAATTAACGAAAAAGCAGTTTTAATAATTAGTATAAGTGATAATGTGACAGAAAATCGGGTTCATGAAGTTGTCGGTAAAAATGTTTCGATATGGGAAGTGACTACTCAAAGACCTAATCGAAACATTTTGAAGAATAAAAATACACTAACTCAATTTAAAAATGCAGTCCGTGATGCATTAAGTGAAATTAGAAAAACTTTTGGTCAAGATTCTGAAATTCATCTTTTTCCAGTAATGCCAAATTCCTGTGCTATTGAGACAGGTAGAGTGTGGATGCCAAAAGTCGATTTGCCAGTAGTTATTTACGATCAAAACTCCAAAAGAGATGGCTTCTACAAAACACTAACTATTAAATAGTAAAATAATGATCACATCCACAAGACAGTTAGAACTCTTTTTAGAACAAATCGCAAAGATCCTAGATATAACTGAAGCTCAGTACAATCAAGTTGTAGAGCGTTATACTACTGTTTCTAATCACTTGGCTGAAGAAGGCTCCACATTGAGTCGATTTCAACCGGATATAAAACCGCAAGGGTCATTTCTTTATGGAACAATGATACGACCCATTTTTGAAACTGATGAGTTAGACGTAGACTTAGTATGCCGTTTAAAAGGTAAGGTTGATAATTGGGCGCAATTACATCTTAAGCAGGCAGTAGGTGATCGTATCAAAGAAAACGCAGACTATAAAAGAATGTTAGACGAAGAAGGAGATCGCTGCTGGACAATAGTCTATTCAGGTAGGTTTCATTTGGATATACTACCGGCATTAGTGGGACAAGAACATTATACGTTATTCGAAAAAAGTTATTCTGGATTGGCGGGATCTCAGGTAGAAGACTTGGCTATACGAATGACGGATAGAAATCGTATTAACTACAAATGGGATCCCAGTACACAAAATTGGCCTAAATCTAATCCTTTTGGGTATGCTAAATGGTTAAAAAATAGAGCTAGCCTTGCTTTTCTTAAAGGAGTAATTTTAAGTGAGAATGTTGAGCCACTACCAGGCTATACCCAAGAAAAAGAACCTTTAATCAGGATAGTGCAAATTCTAAAAAGGCATAGGGACATTATGTTTGGTGAAGACGACTGCGAAAAACCAATTTCGATAATTATTACAACCCTTGCCGCCAAAGCTTACAATAAAGAAACAGATATTTTGCAAGGGCTTCTAAATGTTTTAGGAGGAATGGAAAATTATATCGAGGATCGATATAGTTATGAACATCAAAAAGATATTAAATGGATAGCGAATCCTGTAAACCCTATTGAAGAAAATTTTGCAGATAAATGGTCAGGAGAACCTAATAAGCAAAAGAAGTTTTACGATTGGCTGGAAAAAGCCAAAGCTGATTTTGAAAAAATTAGGTATATGGATTTGACTCAAGCCTACAATTACCTAAAAGAAATTTTAGGAACTCGTTCAGTGAACGAAGCTGTAAGGGAATTGGGTCTCAACTCTATGATAAATGAACGCTATCAACCAATTAATTATAATGCTTCTTTATTATCAGTATCTCATAGGCAAAAACCTATCTGGCCAGTATATACTAATTATAGCTGCAGTATATATGCTCACTATAAGAAAATTGGAGAAACTAAGAGAATTTCAATAACAGGTAGCACAGTAGTTCCTAAACTCTGTGATATTTATTTTGTTGCTACGACAAATGTTCCAAAACCTTTCGAGGTTTATTGGCAGGTGGTAAATACAGGAGAGGAGGCTAAATATAATCAAAATCTAAGGGGTAATATTGAAAAAGCACAAATATTAGGAACTGGTGGGTTGAGGTATAAAGATGGTTCAGCATTTAGCGGCCTTCACTGGATAGAGTGCTTCATAGTAAAAGCAGGAGTTTGTGTAGCACGCAGTTCCGAATTTTTTATAAATATTGAATAATATGGAAGTAAAATCGATTATAAACGAAGTAAGGGAAAATATGTGAGGAGTGTAGGAGCTGTACTGTATTTGCCTTTAATAAAAATGGAGAAAGATTTAGAATAGATGCAGGCTTTTGTGATGATGGTTCAGGATATATCTCGCTTGACTTATATGATAATGAAGGACAATGGCTAGAATGTTGCAAACTAAAAGATTGGACAGATTCCTGTGCACTTCCTTTTAACTTAATTCCAGAGCCCGAACCTAACTGTGATTGTATTTAAATATGGGGAAAGTATTAAGGTTAGAGAACGAATTTAGAAATTTCATTCGTAAAGCAGATGAAATTTGTATTGCAGTAGCTATGATGACAGATTATGGGTTAGCCGTATTTGATGATAGAGATGAAGAATGTGATTTTGAAATTCTAGTAGGTTTTGATTTACCTACGCAGCCTTCAGCATTACAAAAATTAATAGATAAAGCTGTAAAAGCTAAAATTTACGATGTAAAGAATCAGTTCTTCCATCCCAAACTTTATCTATTTCGAATAGATGAAGATTGGACAGCCTTTTTAGGTTCTGGCAATTGTACTAAAGGTGGTTTAATTTCAAATATAGAACTGAGTTTTAAAGTTGAAGATCCAGATGCGGTACAAGAATTACTGGACTGGTATCAAACCTATTTTGACTTAGGCTCAACCTTAACACAAAAGTGGTTAGATGAATATAAAGTATTCTATGCCGAGAGGAGCGATAAGGAAAAGGAGTTAAAGTCTATTACTAGAAAGTTTAAGAAAGCCACAGGAGTTAGTAGAGGATCAGTAATGCTAAGTGATTATGACTTTACTGGTCAGTTCTTCACATTTAAACACTATGATGCATTTACACCGCCAAAGCCAATTGAGGATAAGCCAGGCCCTATTGGCGAAAGGCTTGAAGTGCGTGATAGACTAGAAGAATTACATAATCGAATTTACCCCTTGATACTTGAAAAATACTGGGACGTTTATCCGCATCATCAATCGCAACATTTAACGTCATCATTTAGACACGGTGAAAGGGCTTCAAATAATCTGGGTGCAATATGGTTGCATTATGGGCGGAGTGAAGAGGAGCTTGAAGATTATAAAAATGCCTATGGTGAAAATATGACTTCGCTGTACCATATGCGACTGGAGGTTTTGATCTTAAAAGATTACCTATGGGTTGAACTAAGAGTAGGTAAGAATGATGGAAGTTATCCGGATAGACAGTATATACGAGAGCAACTTAGAAAAAACCCAAAATTTACTGAAAAGTATTATGATCTGATCAAGAAGCTTGATGCAACTTTTACAATTACCATTGCTGATGAAGAAAGGTCTGTATATGATTTTAAAGACCTAGGGGATCTCAAAGAATTCACCTTGCTTGATAATCCAAAATTTTACTACTTCAGAATAGGACGTTTGTACAAACCAGACGACAAAGCGATTTCAGACGAAAATATTACGACTACAATCTTAAAAGATTTTCAAAATCTTTATCCTTTATATCAATTGTTTAAGCATCAAATTTAATGACAGAGATAAACAAAGAATCTTCAAATAAGCAAGGCTATAAAAAAACCAAATTAGGGTGGATTCCAGAAGATTGGGAAACACCTGAAATTATAAATGTTTTTAATTTTCTCAGAACTTCTTCTTTTTCAAGAAATCAACTGAACTATGAGACAGAAAATGACACTTATTACATTCATTATGGAGATATTCATGCTACATACAAAACGCCAATTCTCGATTTTGAAAAAGTTCAAACAGTACCTAAATTAAATGATGATGTAGTGCTACCCGCAACAGTAGATTATTTAAAGGATGGGGATGTCATTATTGCCGATGCGTCTGAAGATTATGAAGGTGTAGGCACAGCAATAGAGCTTACAAATATTAATAATAGAAAGGTTATTAGTGGGTTACATACATTTGCCCTAAGAGATAATTCTCATTTGACTGTCAAAGGATTTAGAACATACATTTTTAAAAATCCTTTTGTAAAGAAAGCTTTAAAAACTATTGCTACTGGGAGTAAAGTTTATGGTATTTCAAAGAGCAACATACAGAAGTTTAAAATAGTTCTCCCCCCACTTCCCGAACAACAAAAAATAGCTCAGATCCTGGCAACCTGGGATAAAGCCATTGCAGCACAAGAACAACTCATTGCAGAAAAGCAAGCCCTTAAAAAAGGCTTGATGCAGCAGTTGTTGACTGGGAAAAAGCGGTTTCCGGGTTTTGATGAGGAGTGGGAAGATGTGATGCTTGGGGAATTATTCAATATTAGAAATGGAAAAGATTACAAACACTTGGGATTAGGTAATATTCCGGTCTATGGAACGGGTGGCATCATGACTTACGTTGATGATTTTCTTTTTGATGGAGAAAGCGTTGGAATTGGACGCAAAGGGACAATAGATAAACCTGTTTATTTAACGGGTAAATTCTGGACAGTTGATACTTTGTTCTATTGTAACTCTTTTGAAAATTGCATTCCTAAATATATCTACTATCTCTTTCAAACAATAAATTGGAAAAAATATAACGAAGCATCTGGTGTTCCAAGTTTATCACAAACAACAATAAAAAGCATTAAGGTGAAGATGCCCAGAGTATTGGAGCAAGTTAAAATTCTTGAAACTTTATCACGAATTGATAAAAATCTCAATTATTTAATTAAAAAAAGTGAAAGGTTAATAGTCCAAAAACAAGGTTTAATGCAACAGTTGTTGACTGGGGAGAAACGGGTGAAAATTTAAATGTTATGGCAAGAAAAAAACGAAACTTCTTTGTGAGTTATCATCACGACTACGATCAAGATTACGTTTCTGAGTTGCGAAATTTGAAGCTTGGGATGAAGATATCAGATTTCTCTTTGAAAAAAGATATTTCCAAATACACTGATGAGAGTATATACAAAGTAATTAGAAGTAAAATGCGATCATGTTCTGTTTTAATAATTTTAATAGGAGAACGCACGGGGCACAGAAAATGGATTGATTGGGAATTATGGGCTTCATTAAGGGCTTATAGAAATAATAGAGATCCAAAAAAATCTTTTAAGCCAAAAGGATTACTCGCTATTTATTTGCCAACTCAAAGTCACTCAGTGCCTAGGAGATTACAAGATAATATAGATTCTGGTTATGCAGTTTCTATGAAATGGAAAAATGTTGAACGTGATCTAGAAGGTAGAATTAATCACGCAATTTGGAAAAGAGATAATGCAAGCCATAAGATAAAAAACAATTTGGAACGCTTAGACAGAAATGCTTTTAACTTTTTCGGGTTTAGAATATAATTATGGCAGGAATTAACAGAGCATATAACGTAAATAAAAGCGAATCTAGATCAAATCTTCTTCAGGGTAAGGAATGTGTTTTTATAAGTCATCACAAGAGTGATTTAGATGACTGTAAAAAGATTGCAGACTACCTGATGAAGGCAAACATAGATGTCTATTTAGATGAATATGATTATGATTTAAAGGAGCAGGTACAGAAGCAAAATCCTAAAGGTGTTGTGAACTGTATTAGCAAAGGAATTAGTAATAGTACCCATATGTTATGTGTACTTTCAAGCCAGACCATTTATAGTAAATGGGTTCCTTGGGAATTAGGCTACGGTTATGATAAAACAGATTTAGGAGCAATAACTTTAAAAGGTATAGCTGAAGCATCTCTTCCTGATTACCTAAAGACAGTTAGACTCATCAGGGGGACACAATCTCTAAATCAATATATATCAGATGTTTTAGGGTACAGCAAGGAGTATCTTAAAATGTATAGTAGAATTGATGAACATTTAAAGCCATATCATTACCTGGATAATGTACTTGACTGGCAACTTTAAATAATTAGTATATGAAAAAAGAATATTTAATATCGAAGTTGTCTTTTAGAGATTATGAGCAATTAATAGACACCGTAAAGATTGGATTGGTTTCTGGAAATTCCGTAGGGTCATTTGAAATGAAGGATAGAGAATGGTTAGTAAAAGAATTTAATAGTGGCCATATCATTCGTGGAGCATATAAAGGGAAAGATAATTTATGGTACCCTCAAGGCTTATTTACAGCTGAAGATGGGTGTTTTAAATGGGGGTATCCGTTCCCTAAGAATATTTCAAAAAGGAATGTTTTTGTCAGTTATTATCACAAAGACGATCAGTTGAAAAGGGAGCAATTCGATAATCTTTTTGGTGATTTGATTATAAATCAGTCAGTAATGTTAGATGAGATAAACGGTGAAAATAGCGATGATTATATTCATAGGTTAATCAATGAAGGCTATATGAAAGACACTACTGTTTTAGCTGTTTTATTAGGCCCCAAAACTAAATGTAGAAAACATGTAGATTGGGAAATTGGTGGGGCTCTCGATGTGAAAGTTGGTGATAGATATGCGGGACTTTTAGGAATTAGACTTCCTACTCATCCAGATTATGGTTTAGGCACAGATTTCAATTCGGATCATTATCCTGTTAGATTGGCTGCCAATTTGGAAAGTGGTTATGCCGTTCTCGCAGATTGGACGGAAGACAGAAAAGCTATGCAAGATTTGATTGAACTAGCATTTTCAAAACGGAATGAAAAAGATAAAATTAAAAATGCTGGGATTTTAAGACTGGCGGAAAACTCTTGTGTATGAAGAATTTTAAAAGTCCACTATCGATATATGTTTTATGGCATCCTGAATTCAAAGAAGGCAAATATTACGCTGAAAGTATTTATAATACATTCAGCGGGGAAAACGGCAATTTGACTCATTCCAAATATGATATACCTGTTCATTTTAGAACTCTACCATATAAAAACGAAACATTTGCCAAAATATCATTTAATGCATCCCAAAAAAATGCATTAGTTATTTTGGTAGATGAACACATGTTTAATGATTCTAATTGGACTCAAGCTATTGACAACCTTTTACAATCAAAGCCAGCTAATGCTCGAGTTTTTCCTATCTCTTTCAGTGATTATGCTTTTAATCTAAATCCGGAACACTTAAACCAAATTCAATTTATAAAAACTAATCAAAAAGATCCCGTTACCGGTAATGAAACAGAAAGTAATGATAGAATTATTAAGTATAAATTACTCGAGAGTATTGCTAAGCTTTTATTTAATGTAAAAGATAATTATGATACTAATAAGGATAACGACCCTCCTATAAAACTTTTTATATCACACGCTAAACAAGATGGAGAAGATTTAGCTATCCAGTTTAGGGATTACATTTATAGTAAAACAAAACTAAAAGCATTTTTTGATGCTAATGATATAGCTGATGGACACCAGTTTGAAAAAGAAATAAAAAGACATATAGATCATTCTGCATTCGTGATATTCAATACTGACGAATATGCAAACAGAGAATGGTGTAGAAAAGAAGTTATTATTGCTAAAAGATATAGGTGTCCAATAATAGGTGTAATAAATATAAAAAAAGGAGAGCAAAGAAGTTTTCCATACAGCGGCAACTTTCCTACAATAATTTGGAATAATAACTTTGATGATATTATTAATTTAATTTTATCTCAGGTTATTAGTGATAAGTACAATGAACTTTATTTAAAATCTATAGTTCAAATGTATAATTTAGAAAAGCATTATAGTTGTTTAGTACTTCCAAAAGCTCCAGAACTATTCAATTATATTGATATAGAAAATTTTAGAAAGGAAAAGAAACAAGTAAATTCTCTTATAGTCTTATACCCCGATCCTCCGATAGGAATTGAAGAACTCAGTCTACTAAATGATGTAGACAATGAAATTAAATTTATAACCCCCCTATTGTTACCAACATATATTTCAGAGCTATGAAAAAAGAAAATAAAGTGACTAACAAAGATTTAGATAAGTTCGTAGCTGAAGAAATAAAAGAAAAATCTAATCAAAAAGAAATTTACCTTCTGCAAGATCAAAATATTGCCATCTCAATAAGCGATAGTCCTGAAATAGAATATTTAGGTTTTTCATTAGCGCATCAAAAAAATCTAATAACGGAAATCACAAGGTTTTTAATAATTCACGGAGGCACCTTGTTGTATGGGGGTGATTTACGGCAAAACGGATATACAAGACTATTCTCAACTCTTGTCCATCAATATAGGCCCAGTAAAGAAGTAGGCAAAATGTTTTTCAAAAATTATTTTAGTTTTCCAATTTACTTGAAGCAAGAAAGAACCGACGACTTAGAGTTTAAAAAAAACGGCGTTTTACCAGTTTTAGTTAAACCACCGATAGGCTTAGAAATAGATGAGACAAAATTTTATGATCCATCAGGAAATGACAATTTATTTATCTGGTCAGAAAGCCTTTCTAAGATGAGACAAGAGATGCAAAGTAGCACAAATGCTAGGATTTTTACCGGTGGAAGTATTTCCAATTTTAAAGGTAAATATCCCGGTTTATTAGAGGAATCTTTACTTGCTTTAGAAAGCGACATACCTGCTTACTTTACGGGAATATTTGGGGGTATAACTATGAAAATAATAGAATGTCTCAAAGGTAAAAAACCTCAGGAGTTAACTCTTGAATGGCAGTCATCTCAAAATAAAAGCTATGAAGAGTTTGTAGATTATTATAATTCAAAAAAGAGTACAGATCAAATTGATTACGAGCAATGCACTCAATTCTTAAACGCATTTACCTTAGAGCGTTTAAGTAAAAATAATGGATTGACAATTGAGGAAAATGAAAGACTTTTTAATTCTATACATACGTCGGAAATAATCTTTTTAATCATGAAAGGTCTTCAAAATAAACTATCAAAATAGGATGTCTCAATACACCGAATACAACGACTCTCAAAAACCAGCCCTTCAGCTCTTAAAAAAAATGAAGTGGCAGTATTTGTCACAAGAGTTGGTGTTTCAAGCGCGAGACGGGATGTATAGCAATGTCATCTTAGACAAGATTCTTGCCGAGCAGCTTGGTAAAATCAACAGCTTTGAATATAAGGGAGAAGCATATCCATTTTCTACGGGAAGTATACAAGGAGCGATCAATGCCTTAAAAAATGTTCCTAACGAAGGCTTAGTACAAACCAATGAACGGGTCTATGATTTATTGACCTTAGGAAAAAGTTTTAATGAAACCGTACAAGGCGATCGTAAGGCGTACACTATTAAATACATTGATTGGGAAAAACCCCAGAACAACAGTTTTCACGTTTGCGAAGAGTTTGAGGTTGAAGGCGTAGCAGGAAAAAAGCGTCCGGATATTGTTTTGTTTGTTAATGGTATTCCTTTGGTAATCATTGAGAACAAACGTCGGGATAAGAATGATTCTTTAGAAGAAGCCATATCGCAGCATATTCGCAATCAAAAAGAGAAAGAGGGAATTCCTAAATTGTTTTACTATGCACAGCTCTTACTCGCGGTGCATCCTAATGAAGTAAAGTATGGAGCTACAGGAACCCCGGCTAAATTTTGGTCCGTTTGGAAGGAGGACAATCAAAAGGAAATTGGCAAACTACTTCGTAAAAAAACAAATAATACTGAAGCAGAAGATCGGCTAATAACAGAGCAGGATAAAGGATTGTATTCCTTGTGTGAGCCACTTCGTCTATTAGAGCTTGCCTACAAGTACATCGTTTTTGATGGTCCTGATAAAAAGATTTGCCGTTATCAGCAATATTTTGCAGTGCAAGAAACCATTGCCCGTGTAAAACAGCGAAACAAAGACGGAAATCGCGAAGGTGGAGTGATCTGGCATACCACGGGTAGCGGTAAGTCCTTAACAATGGTTATGCTTTCTAAAGCACTGGCATTAGAAACTTCGATCGAATCACCCCGTGTGATCATCGTTACCGATAGAATCAGCCTGGATAAACAAATTTTTAAAACCTTTGTAAACTGTGGGAAGCACGTTAAGAAGGCTAAAAGTGGTAGTGATTTAGTTGATTTGTTGCAAGATAAGGGCAATGAAATCATCACAACAATCATCGACAAATTTGAAATAGCTACCAAACGGGCATCCTTTAAAGATGAATCCCAAAACATCTTTGTGTTGGTTGATGAAAGTCATCGTAGTCAGTATGGCTCTGCCCACGCAAATATGAAGCGTATCGTTCCTAACGCATCCTACATCGGTTTTACAGGAACACCTCTAATGAAAAGCCAGAAGAGTACCTCTAAAAAGTTTGGTGGCTTTATTCATAAGTATACTATAGATCAGGCTGTAAAAGACGGCGCCGTATTACCATTATTATACGAAGGTAGATCAGCCAAGCTAACTATTAATAAAAAACAAATTGATAAAGGTTTTGAACGCCTGGCAGCTCCATTAAATGAAGAAGCACGTAAAGATTTAAAAAAGAAGTTTGCTACCATAGGTAAGATTTATGAGTCTGATCACGTGATTGAGGAGATTGCGTATGATATTTCTAAGCATTTTCTAGAGAATTGGAAGGGAACAGGGTTTAAGGCTCAGCTTGCGGTACCTAAAATCGATACTGCAATCAAGTACCAGAAATACTTTGAATCACAAACAAACGAAACTCTAAAAATAAATACTCGAGTTGTTTTTACGCCTCCAGACAGCAGGCAGAATAATGATGATGTATGGTCAGAATCCACTAGTGAATCCCGTAAATACTGGGAACAGTTGATGCAGCGCTTTAATGATCAGGAAGCCTATGAGAATCACGTTATCGATCGGTTTAAAGAAAAAGATGATGAAATAGAAATCATCATAGTAGTTAGTAAATTGCTAACTGGTTTTGATGCTCCTCGAAATACCGTATTGTACTTAGCTAAGCCCTTAGTGGCTCATAATCTTTTACAGGCAATCGCACGCGTCAACCGCCTTTTTGAAGGAAAGGAACACGGTCATATTATTGACTACGTGGGAATTCTAGGAAAACTGGACGAAGCACTTACCGAGTACAGTGCTTTGGAAGATTTTGACGAAGAAGATCTAACCAATGCTGTGGTCGATGTTAAGGAAGAAATTAGAAAATTACCGGTGCGTCATGCTGAAGTTTGGGACATTTTTAAGGGTGTTTATAATAAAAATGATTTAGAAGCTCTAGAGCGACATATCGCAGATAAAGATATCAGGGATGACTTTTACGATCGGGTTTCAGCATTTGCCAGAGTGCTTCAAACCGCACTAGCTTCAGATGAATTTTATGCAGAATTCAACACGCAGCAAATAGGCTTTTATAAAAGCGAACTTAAGAAATTTCAAAGTTTACGCTTATCTGTTCAGTTCAGATATGCCGAGAAGGTTTCGTACAAAGAGTACGAGCCACGAGTACGAAAATTACTAGACACCTATATTGATGCAGAAAAAGTAGAATTACTCACGAAAGATGTGAATATTTTCGACAAGCAAAAAGTAGAAGAAGCTTTAGAAACCTATGGTAAATCACCAGCCTCAAAAGCAGACTTTATTGCACACCAAATGAAGAAGGTGATTACTGAAAATATGGAGAAGGATGAAGCTTTTTATAAAAAGTTCTCCCAACTTATAGAAGAAACCATCAAGAATTTTCAGGAGGGACGCTTAACCGAGAAAGAATATCTAGAATCTATACAGAAAACACGCACAGATTTAGTAGATGGGTATCAGGATGGAATTCCTGAAAGATTACAGAATAAACCAAGAGCAAGGGCATTTTATGGTGCTTTAAACGAAGTATTAAATAAAAAGCTGGATAAAGACGTCAGTAAAAAGAAAGTCGCGGAGGCAGGCCTGGAAATTGAAAAAATAGTAGATCAGTTAATCATCACAGATTGGAAAAAAAACGTAGATATCCAGAATAAAATGGAAAACGAAATCGAAGATTATTTAATTGGTAAAAGAACACAGTTAGGTATAGAAATAAGTTTTGATGAAATAGATTCTATACTGATCAAATGCCTACGGGTGGCCAAAAACAATTTCTAATGCACAAAATAAATTACGGGACGAAAGATATTTTCTTCGAAGTACTTCGCTCTAAACGTAAAACAATGGCCATAGAAGTGCATCCCGATAGCTCAGTGCACATCATAGCCCCAGAAAAAAGTTCTATCACAGATATTGAAAAGAAAGTGGCTAAACGTGCCAACTGGATTACGAAGCAGCAAAAGTACTTTGAACAATTTTTACCTAGAACTCCTGAAAGAGAATATGTTTCTGGCGAAACCCATTATTATTTAGGTAAATCCTACCTTTTAAAAATATTCTTAGGAGACATAAACGAGGTTAAACTTAAATCTGGTCAGCTTCAAGTTACCTGCAAAGAAGGCCATACACCAGAAAAAGTAAAGAAGCTTTTAGCACATTGGTATTACAAACACGCAGAAAAGAAGTTTCAAATCTTAGCGCAGCAAGCCTTTGAGAAGTTTAAGGAATATGATTTTGATAAGCCTCAGTTAGAAATAAGAAGAATGGCTAAACGTTGGGGTAGCTGCAATACCGTCGATAAAATCACCATCAACCCAGAACTTATTAAAGCACCTGCAAAATGTATAGAATATGTTTTGGTTCACGAGATGTGCCATTTGGTAATAGCAAATCATAATAAAAGCTTTTATAGCATTCTTACCTCGATTATGCCTACCTGGAAAAAATGGAAAATGGAATTAGAAAGAAAAATGACCTAAATGAATAATGAATGTGGCGTTTTTTTCTAGAACAGATACCATGTTTATCCTTCAAGTAACAGATCATTTAAATCTGTTAACAAACTCTTAAATTCTAGCATTTCAAAACCCATTTTCATACACTCGTCATACACCATCCTAGGGGATGCATGGGCGTTGCCTAGGGGATGGGGTATTTTCGGTACGGTTTTACGGCTATACTCTTGCTTTGTAAAAACCATTTCAAAGTCAGAAAACCGCTATAAACTATAGCATTTTTACCATTATGAACCCACATTTACCCACAAAAAGTGTGGTAACCTGTGGTTGGAGTGTGGTTTCACTCCGCTTCATCAGGAGGTTAGGCATCTCTTGTCAGATCTTAAATCATCACAATCCGTTCATTGTACCCGTCTAAAACGTTACTAGGCAGTGACTTTAAATAAACCTGAGTGGTATTCAAGTTGGTATGCCCCAGCATCTCTGATATGGCCTGTAACGGCACTTCCTGAAGCATTGCCTGCGTGGCAAAGCTGTGTCGGGCTACGTATGCTGTGAGTGTCTGTTGAATCTGGCATTTTTCTCCAATTTTACGCAAGCCTAAATTATAGAGGCGGCGGGCGCGGTGCAGATCTTTGTATTGATGGTCTAAGGGTTCGCGATGAATAAACGGGAAGATAAAATCATCGGGCTCCTTATCTTTTGTATAATGAGCAAGAAGTCCAATAACCTGATCAGTAAGCTTGATGTTATACTGTTTGGCGGTTTTTTTGCGTCTATACTTAACCCGGCCATCCTGAATGTCCTTAAGTTTTAAAAAAGCCAAATCAATAAAAGGCATCCCATAGAGCATATAAGATATCAAGAAGTAGTTGCGGTGATGAAATAAAGGGTCATCTTCCTTTAACTTAAGATTCACGATTTTACGAATGGAATGGAGGTCTAAAGCCCGTTTGGCTGTAGGTTCAGTCCTAATCTGATAATGAATAAAGGGATAGGCTTCCTGTTCAATGATGCCCGCTTTAATACCCCTGTTGAATAGGGCGCGGATGTTTCGCATATAATTTGCAAGTCCGTTGAGACTATTGCCTTTTTTCATATGGTATTTATGGAATCGTTCTAACAAATCCAAGTTCACTTCATTGAACTTGAGATCAGCGCCCTTATTGAAGGTTCTAAGAACTCCAAGAGTGACGTTATAAGACTTGGCACTGCCAATACGATCTGCGGCTTTTAGTTCGGCTACGACCTGATCACCAAAATCAAAAAATGAATCGTAGACAGCTTTGGTGGTGATTTTATCCCTTAATTCTTTAAGGGAGAGAAACCGCAGTTTTCGTTGGTCGGCAAGCTTATTAATAATATCATTTGCCCGGGCTTTTTCTTTAAGGAGCACATTGTTAAGCCGGGCAACAGATAAAGTATCCTGATAGGAATTTTTTACTTCCTGTTTTGTGGCATCCCAATACCGTTCCGGAACGGCATATCCCGTAGCAATAGAAGTAGATTTTCCGAGATGAATCAATCGGAAAATAATTGGAAAAGTGTTATCTTTTCGCTTGCGTCTCGTGTCTAAAATAAGGTTAAATCGCGTATTCATAGCTTCAAATTACATAAAAAAATTCGCAAGCTATTTGCAACTATTTTCTGCAATCATCTGATATCAAATGGCATTAAAAATTATTAATATTTTCAAAATCAATGAATTAAGGTTTGTTTAAATTAATATTTAGGCGCTCCTTAAGGCCTCATAATCAGGTGGTCCCTGGTTCGAGCCCAGGTGGGACCACTTATAAACTAAGCCTCAAAAGATTTTTTCTTTTGAGGCTTTTTTGATTTTAATAAT
>CAXBEL010000010.1:0-42017 GCA_963974735.1 uncultured Flavobacteriaceae bacterium
TTACAAAAACAGGCATTGAACTATAGTCTGAAGATACAGCCTGCACACTAGGACCAGTTACCACTTCATTGGTAAAATAGTTGGTCCACTTACCTTCAGGAAACCATACCTCAGTAGATGCCACCTCGCCTGGTACTGTAATGGGAGAAACTAATATCTTTTCTCCAAAGAAATATTGTTTATCAAATGAGTATGCCTCTGAGGATTCTGGATAATAAAAATACATTCCTCTTACTAAGGGTAATCCTCCTGTTGATGATTCGTATGCCAAAGAATAGGTATATGGAATTAGTGCATGACGTAAACGGATGAAATCCTTTGCTTCCTGAGTAACATTGGGATATTGCCATGGCAAACGATAGCTATCATCATTATCGTCAGAATGTAAACGGAAGATAGGCTGAAAAGTCCCAAACTGTACCCAGCGTATATATTTATCATCGGTTAATGTCCTTCCTTTAAAGCTTCCTATATCGTGTGATACATATGGTATTCCAAGATTTGCTTCCTTAATGGTAAAGGTTGATGCAAACTCCAGTAACTCCCAGTCATCAAAAGTATCCCCTGTAAAATGTAAGGTATAGCGATGATCTGACCACGCCATACCGGGCGGCCCAACTTCTCCATAACCTTTATAACCATCACCAATACGTGCAAATGAAAAAGGTCGTAACCCTCTTTCTTCCCTATCTTTTGCATACAAATGACTTTCCCATGCTTCTACAGGTAAACCTTTAACTTCCAAATCCACATATTCATCTACCCAATCAGGCCACCAAAAATCAACACCCTGATCGTTGAAAGGTGTATGCAAATCAAAATACGCCTTTGCATGGTTTTTGTTGCTATAGTCAAAATGATAACGTCCGTCACCATTATCGTCTATTAAGCCTCCCGATGTAGTATTTGCCTGCCCAAACTTAGGATCATCTCCCTGAATAGTAGAATGTATATTAAGAGCAATAGCTAATCCTTCTTCTTCCGTCCAATTTAGAAAGTCCTGAGGATCAGGAAAAAGGGTACTATTCCAGTTCCAGCCATTCCACTGGTGTGGTGATTTCCAATCTGTATCAATTACCAATACATCTAATGGCATTTTTTCCTCTCGGAATTTTGGTAGCAAGATTTCTTTATAATAAGCACTGTTATAGGGTTCATATTTTGAATACCACACTCCAAATGCCCATTTGGGTAATAATGGCGGGGTTCCTGTTATTTTATAAAAATCCTTCAGTGCCCTTTGATAATCTCTTCCATAGCCAAAGAAATAGGCATCTTGATAACCTCCATCATGAGGCGGTCGGCTGGATACCCAACCATCAGATTCTACTAAGGCAGTTTTACTATCGTCAAGTAAATACCATCCATCCCGGCTCATAATACCATCCCATAAAGGCACTTCTCCCGATTTAAGATCCAGAGACCGTAATCCCCCTCCGATATTTGCTTTCCCTGTTTTGTGGTCGGGGGTAGGTACTGCCTCTCCATCCGGGCTTACAGCTAGCCAGTCTACATTAACATTATATGAATCTCCTTCGTCACATGAAATTTTAATAGTATGAAGACCAGGAGTAAAAGAAAATGTTTGTTGAAAAACATCCCAAATATCCCAATTCTCTGTAATAGGTAAAGATATTTGCGTTCTTTCTCCATCTATATATAGGCTTATAGTTCGGGTTACATGCTGAGCATCCCCTGCCTCACCATTTGCATATCTTATTGAAACGGTATAGTCCCCAAAAGATGATGTATTATCAAAATGGTATGTGATCCCTGATCCTACATTATTTAATCCTCCCACAAATCCAGAGCCGGAATGTCCCGCATGATCTGTATACACTGAAGCTGTTCCTTCTAGAATTGCTTCCTCTGCTTCATATATTTCATTAAAATCGGGTATAGGATTCAAGGAGATCCAATCAACATTTACATTATATGTATCACCCGCATCACCTACTAATTTAAAGGTGTGTAAGCCCTGATCTAATGAAACATCGGTTTGAAAAATCTTCCAGTTGTCCCAGTTTTCTGTAGTTGGTAAGGATATTTGGTTTTTTACATCGTCGACATATAAACTCATGGTTCTGGTTATATGTTGGGCATCTCCGCCGGTGCCATTAGCATACTTTATAGCAATTGTATATTTCCCCGCCGATATATTTTTATTTAGGTTCCACCCCATTCCTGCTCCTTCTTGAGATAATCCCGCCACAAAGCCAGAGCCGCTGTAACCGGAATGATTAGAATCTGTATTGGCTCCTCCAAACAAACTCAAATCTTCGGCTTCACTTTTATGACTTGAAAATACAAATGGCCATGGTTTAGATTCAACATCCTGTCCATTGACATTTAAGGTGACCCTAAGGTTTGTCTCATCAAAGGGACCAGAATTTTGCTTATAGCGCAATAAAAGTTCTTCTGTTTGAATTTCTCGCCAACCATCTTTTACAGTTGTGGAATAAGATGGAACAGATAGATCAAGATTTGTAATATTAAAACTTTTCTTTTCTTCAAAAACTCCGTCTCCAGAATATTCCATCCGTATTAATGTAGGAGTAAGAACATTAAATCTTGCTTTCCCGTCATCAACAACACTCCCTTGATCTGCGGTTAAAGGCTCAAACTTCCATAACTGACAATCTGCTCCCCAATATGGATATTGGGTTATCTCTGCTCCTGCTGATAGCGAACAGCCGCCCACATCGAGGGACATTTCATTGGTTTTTGTTAGAATCTTGAATGATCCATTTATCCCCTGCGGTATTATTCGGAACTTTTGACAATCAGTATCATTAAGGTCCCATGTTTGAATCCTTTCCGTGGGAATTGCACTGCAATTTGGAACATTCAATGTTTTACCGCTCAGGACAGAAGTAATAGAATAATATCCATCCCCTTTGGATTTGATTTCCCATTGCTGGCAATCCTCATTTGTTAATGTGTTCTGAATAATACCTGTTCCATTTGCTGTTCCGCAGTTTTCCAGTTGTAACGCTAAACCACTTTTTTGAGAAGAAATGACATAAATCCCATCCTCTAATTTGTAATCATCAACCTTTTCAATAGACCATTTTTGATTGTCCTCATTGTTATAGGAGTGTTGCACTAGATTATCTCCTGGAGAAGTTCCTCCTGAAATATGCATCAATTTACCGCTGCTTCTGGATGAAATGGTGTAATATCCCGGTTCTGTTTCACTAATCTCCCATTGTTGACAGTCAGCACCATTAGGTTTGTATACCCCTATATTAGCATCTTCATTTCCAGAACAATTATTCACATCCAGAACAAGTCCGCTCTCATAAGATGAAATGGTATAATACCCATCTTCTGTAGCATGGAGAACCCATCGCTGACAGCGATTATTACCATCTGTCCACACTTTTACATTGGTTCCAATATCAAGATTACAATTATCAAGATCCAGTGACAAATTACTGGAACTCTTTATCTTTAATTCATAAATTCCATTTTCTAAAGGAGTTCCTGTTGCTGCTGCTACTTCTCCAGAAGGTACAATCTGTTGGTCTCCCTGTCTGATGGGTTGTCCAAATACGGGAAGGTTATCGGCAGACCAGTAAAGTCGTTGTGCGCGTATTGATCTTTTATCGTTACATCCTCCTTCTGGTACAGCTACAGCATGATAAGCAAACCAGTCTTCACTACCGTCAGGAGATTTAAAGAAACAATGATGTCCCGGACCATATACTCCTATTTCTCCATTTCCCTGAAATACAGGAGAATCATGTTTTGTCCATGAAGAGGGGTCTAAAGGATCATTATCAGCATCCATATAGATCATACCTAACCGATAATCAGGTGTCCAGCATCCAAAGGTTGAATATGCAATAAAAATTCGATTTCCATGTTTAATAACTTCTGGTCCTTCATTCACTTGGTCTCCTTCCCAGGAAGCAGTAGGCTCACTTAGTAGTACTCTTTCTGTTTCTAGAGTCCAAGGATTTGACATGCGTGAAATGTAGATGTTCTGAGGTTTGTGAGGAATGTCGTCAAGCACATCACTACCTGACCACACGTAATAAATTGAACCATTATGTTCAAAAACTGTCGCATCTATAGCCCAAACATCATTCGCCGGATCGTATATCCTATGATTGGTCCACGTACCGGTATAGGGATCCGCTGAAGAGTTTTCAATAACGTACATCCTTTGCTGATCAGTACCATCCATAGTTGTTGGGTCAGCCGTGTAATAAACGTACCACTTTCCGTTCATGTTAAAGATTTCAGAAGCCCAATAATCACCCGGAGGACCACCATCTCCAGGGCCATAAAAAATATGAGCCTTAGCGGATCGAAGTCCTTCTAAAGTTTGTGCCCTTCGTGCTCCTACAGAAGCTCCATAAGTTCCTGTCAGATAATAATAACCATTATGGTAAGTAAGAAATGGGTCAGGACTATCACTTATAACCGAAGTGAACTGTTGCGCTTCACTAGTATGAAATAAAAAGAGAAAAAATAAAGAGATAATTCCGAGGTTACGGGTATACAAATATTTTTTTTTCATTTGAATTGGAATTATTGATAAATCGTTTTACTACAAATATTATTTCTTCAAAGTACTCTTCCTTGTATTTAATCCTAATGATTAATATTGTTAAGAGATACTCTCACAGGTTATGTTTCTTATAATCTACCGTCTATAATGCTTCCATTGCTGCTACATCATTACTCACTTTTTGATGATCAGGTTAAGGCTAAGAATTATAGTTCACTCTATTAAAATCAATTCTCTCCAATCTGTAGTAGGACCATCTATATTTAAAGTACCATCTTCTAAAATTTCCATATCATCTATAAATACGACTCGATTTTCTCCTGTTTTTTTGGTCCTTCCGTGATAAACACAATACATTTTTCCTATACTATCCAGAAATAGGACACTATTGTGGCCAGTTCCTGTCACATCTCCTCCTTTATGAGAAGTTTTTTCTAAAATGGGATTATTGTTAGATTTTACAAACGGGCCCAAAGGTGATTCTGAAGTAGCATATCCCACTGCATAGTTTTCGCCAGCATAATAATTTGCAGAGTACATAATATAGTAGACACCATTTTTTTTGAAAGAATACGACCCTTCAGTCCAACGCCTATTAATTTCTTTTGATGTTACCGATCTGCTTTCCCACGCGGTATTCCTATCATCGAGTTTAACAGGAGGTCTCAAGAGCAATTGTGGCTCCCCTATAACAGACATGAAATCTGGGCTTAATTCTACACCATAAACCCAACTTTCTTCTATTTCATCAAATAGCTTTTCTTTTTGAGCCCAGTCGGATATTTCACTTTCTACAGGATGTTTATAGCAAGCCCTGGAATAGTATAAATAGTATTTACCGTCATTATCTTGAAATACATTCGCATCTATTACCGGATAACCTGGTACAAATAGAGGCTCATTTTTTAAATCTACAAATGGTCCTTTAGGACTATCTGAAACCGCTACACCAATATGAAAATTCTCTGCCTCATTGGTTGGGTTGTTCCTCCAATTGGCACTGTAAAATAAATAATACCTACCTTTTATTTTATAGCATTCTGGTGCCCAAAAATCGCTTATACACCAACTATTTTCACTATTTCCCTGATATACTTGTCCTCGATATTTCCAGTCTACTAAATTGGTTGAAGAATAAGTGACAAATCCATCTACAGCTCCACCCCCTGTCCCATACATGTAATACGTACCATCTTTATTATCTAAAATATAAGGATCTCCAAATTTAACAGCTAATGGATTCTTATAGCTTATGGTATCTATTGAAACTGCTTTTTTTTGTTCAGGTTTGGATATTTTTTCTGTACAGGAATAGAAAGCAGTTGTAATTATTATACCTATAAGTAGAAATATTTTATTAAAAATGCCGTGTTTCATAATTTCATTTTTACCAACCTCTTCTTCAATCGTTTATTAAAATTTTGTATATAATAAAAAACTCTCATCAACATTCAAAATGTTAACTCACACCTTTAAAAAAACAGTTTAAAACTATTGAAATTCAAATTTTATAGTTTTATTTCTCAAATTCACAGTAATAAGATAATTACCTTCTGTTGCCCCGGTAACCTGCCATTTATTATCTGGTCCTCCACAATCATTTATAACATATTTGTCTTTTTCGGTAATACTTTTATTAGCCTCTGAAGCAAAAAGCCAATCTCCATCACACCAATCACCGGAATAGGCTGCAATTTTGAAAGCACCTTCTCCGGATGCCATAAGTGGGCCCACGTAAGTGAATAAAGCAGGGTCAACGTCATCTTTAGTCATCGCCTCCGAAGCGGCAGGATTCCAGCCTGCTAAGGTCGCGTCGCCTACTAAACCTAAGTAATCATATTTTTTAAAATCATTTATTCGAAGCTTAAATTGAAAAGTGGAGGTATTGGAATTTATATCCTCAACCACTATTTTGATATCATATAAATAATTGACAGCTATATCATCCAACATTATTGTTTCATGTTCCAATTTGTACTTCAAATCTGATGACTGAAAGGAAAGAACGTTCACGGAAGCTGAATCAACATCGACCGTATAATTTAAAAGGCCACTGTTATCTGCTATAATCATATTCAGAGGAAAACCTTCAGTGCTCAAAGTGGTTTCTTTGATTTCATCATTAGCAACGCCCTCTACCTGTATAGTAGGAACTCTATCATCCAATATATCGTCATCATCTTCACACGATAAAAACAATAATGAAAAGAAGGCAATAGTAAACAAGTATCCTCCTTGTATAATGAGACGTAAAAGTTTAGTATGAGTTTTCATATGGAAAATTTTTAAGATTATTTCTAAATCTGGCTTAATAGCCGGGATTTTGGTTGAGTTGTGGATTAACTTGTAATATACTTTCTGCTATTGGAAAAATTTTTAAATGCTCACTTCCATCAGGTTCTTTATCCCACCAGGCACCAGTAGTAAATTTGCCAAATCTTATAAGATCCGTTCTGCGACGTCCTTCTCCTAAAAATTCCCTTCCCCATTCATCCAGCAATTCTTGCTCTGTTATATCTCCTGGATTATACAGACTTTCTGATCCTTCTGAATAATATCTACTTCTAACAATATTTAAAAGTCTGGCAGCTTCAGCTGAATTCCCCTCTCTAAATCTGCACTCTGCCAACATATAATATACTTCTGCTAAACGTATTTCCACAAAATCTGGTTCTATTCTATTCGGGGAATCATCGGAATAAAAAGGATATTTTACCAGCCTAACCCCAGAATTTTCATCCGCTGTAAGCATGGTCGATGTCTCACCATTCAATTCCTCGTTTGGCATAAGATCTAAGAACGGTCCCACTTGATCACGCAAGTAAAGCCTATATGACCCGTCTTTAGACATAACATAATCGGCGCCATCATTATAAGGTAAATAGCCATATAAGAACATCCCTTCTCGAGAACTAAGACCTGTGTTTTTATATTTATTTAGCCTAACATCATCTGGGTAATTCTCAAACTTAACAAAAGGTTTTCCCAGGTCAAAATTGTATTCGTTTCCGGAGAGATCTTTACCTGGTTGCAGGGCAAATTTGGGATTAGAAGTTCCAAAAGCTGTAAAATCAAAATAGGAATTGGCATTTGCAGGAAACTGCCACCAAAACATCCCACCTGTATAATGCCAGTGTGTGCGGGTGAAGGAACCAGGAAAGGCAAAAATTGTTCCCTTACTTTCATTATTGTTATAATCAAACGGCGCATCCCATCTTTCTTCTATTCCATAAGATCCGTATTTTCCATCCACAATATCTTGTGTTACCGCCGCGCATTGATCATATTTAGATTCTCCAATATAAACATCTGCATTGAGATAAAGTCTGGCTAGAAGTGTCATGGCAGCGGCCTTTGTCCATCGCCCATCAAAATCTTCCGTCCCTGAATCCCCTTTTGCCAATAAATTTGGCACAGCTTGTAATATTTCACTTTCAATAAAATCAAATGTTTCTTGAGGTGTCGACTGTGCGAGGGCTTCAGTTTGTCCCTTAACAGAAGTAACAATTTGTATATTTCTATAGAAATCAAATAGCCTAAGATTATACCACGCTCTTAAAATTTTTAGTTCAGCAATTAACTGGGCTTGCTCCTCATTACTCATATTTACCGTTGAAGGGTCAAGAGCCTCTATATCTTCCAGAGAATTCGTTGCAAGTACGATACCTGAATACAAGTTAAGCCACCCTGACCTAACAAAGCCATCATCGGTATTCCATTCATGGTTATGCAGCCTTACAAATTTCCCCCCATCAAACCAATCTGCCCCTCTTGTTGCAGTCATTAATTGATCTCCAGTATCTTCTTGCATTTCATACTGATCCCCCTGGACGGTCCAATAGCCATGTTCAAAGGAGCGTAAAAAAGTACGATAAACATCCTCTTTTGTCTGAATGAAATTCTCAGATGTTACACGATCATAAAGTTCCTCATCTAAATTTGTGCAGCTATTAAAAATAACGATTGACAAAAGAATCAATCCTATATAGGTTTTGTTATGTCTTTTCATTGTTTAATTTTTAAAATTTAAAATCGAATCCAAATAGAACTTGTGTGGTTGAGGGATAGTAGTCCCTATTAGAATTAATCCCTGGATATAATCCATTAAAGGGATACGAGTCAGGATCACCACCAGAAAAATTTGTAAATGTAGCTACATTATTTGCAGAGGCATATATTCTTAAGGAGTTTGCCAATGCCTTGGTAAATTCAAAAGTGTAACCTAATGTAATATTCTCCAATTTTACAAAATCCCCCGACTCTAGGAAATAGTCTGATACTGAGGATATCGTAGTAAAACTTGTTAACTGTGAATATGATCCACCATTATAAGCAGATTGAAGAACATTGGCTTCATTTGGGGTAACTGGGGTACCAATATAAAATGCCAAAGTATTAAAAAGATCATAATCAAACTTACCTCTAAAAAAGACACTTGCATCCCAATTTTTATATCTAAAAGTATTGCCCAAACTTAAATTATATCTTGGCAAACCATTGCCAACATATTGTCTATCATCGTAAACAGCTTGATCACCCGTAATGACATCACCTGCTTGATTATAGATTAAAAGTTCACCTTGATCACTAACTCCAGCCGATTTATACATATAAAAGGAACCTATCCTTTTGCCCTCTTCCAAACGCTGGGCATTTCCAGGCGATCCTGGAGCAGGCAGCCCCACTACATCAATATATTCCTGTCCTTCATATTGAGCATTAGAAAAGGAAACAAATTTATTTTCAATTGTAGAACCCGCAAAGGATATGTCGTAGCTAAAGCTTTCCGTTTTGATCACACTGGCGTTAAGTTGTAATTCAAAACCAGAATTTTCCATTGTACCTACATTGGCATAGGTTTGATTTACAATATTGGGGGGAAGTTGTACTGGATAAAAACCTAATAGATCTTCGTTTTTACGCTTGTAATAATTAAAAGATCCTGAAATCCTTTGGAAAAAACCAAAATCTAGACCAATGTTTGTATTAATGGCTTTTTCCCACTTGAGGTCATAATTTGTATTCTGACTTGGACCCCATACTTGATAATATGAACCACTCAAAGGATAATACCCAAACCCGGTGTATGTATCCAAAGAAAGATAATTACCAAAATCCTGGTTTCCTGTCTCCCCATAATCGGCTCTTAATTTAAATTCATCAACCCAGGAAATGTCCTCCATAAACTTCTCATCATTAAGTCTCCATCCTATGGAAACTGCAGGAAAGGCGCCCCATTTATTATCATACCCAAATTTTGAAGATCCTTCATAGCGTAAACTTGCTGACAGTAAATATTTATTATCAAAATCATAGTTTAAACGACCGAAAAAAGCGATTAATTTAGAACTGTCTTTGAAGCTACCTAAACCCAACCTACCTTCTTCCTCTTGATTATAAAGCCCACTACCTAAATTATTATAGGTAAAAGCATCACTAGGAAAATTACGGTTGGATGCATTCACTCCTGAAGATTGAAAATATTGGTAAGAGTATCCTCCAAGAATTTTAAAGGAATTTTTATTTAGATCAAGTGAATAGTTTCCTATCCATTCCAAGCTTTTAGTATCATATTTATTATAAGCCCGATTAGCGGAATTTTCCCCTTCATCAAAATTTATAGCAATACTTGAAGTTGATGGTCTAAAAAAGAAGTCAAAATAATCTGTCGTTGATTCCCCTATAGAAATTTTGGTGTTTAACGTAGGAAGGATATTAAGGGTAAAGCTACCATTCCAATCTAATACTTTTTCTTCTGAACCTGATTGTTCAATGCTAAGAGTTTCGGCAATATTCGAGGGATCGTCATAGCCTTGTTGAATATTCGTGAATCCGCTGGGAGATTGGGGATCATTTACAGGTATAGTTGGATTTAAAGTTAAAGCTTTGCCAAAGACACCATAATCTGCATTGTTCCTCTTTGCAAATCGAGGGGCAATATTCAAGTTAACTTCATAAAGTCCATTATCTGCTTTATGGTTTACTACTACGCGTGCTCCATACTCTTCTCTCGACGATCTGATATCAATACCTTCAGCTTTCTTATAATCAACTGTTGCCCTATAATTGGTATTAGACTCCCCACCAGATACACTCAATGTATGTTTTTGTACCATGGCATTATCTTTGGTTATAGCATCAAGCCAATCTGTTCTTCCACCAAAATCAGTTCCCCGTTCGTTGTTCAAATATTGAGAGGCAGAAAGGGGTCTTAATGTATTGTCAGCTAAAAAATCAAACGATACATAATGACTATATTGTGCAGTGGGTTTTCCGCTACCGGATTTTGTTGTTATTATTATAACGCCATTGCTTCCCCGCGTACCATATATTGCTGAAGCAGCTCCTCCCTTGAGAATATCTATTGATTTTATATCGTTTTGATTGATGCCCTGTAAACTTCCTCCTGGAAAGCCATTAATTACTATCAAGGGCCCCAAACCTGCATTTCTAGAGGAAACCCCTCTAAGTTGGATGCTTGGACCGGAATTAGGATCGGCTGCAGAACTATTATCTATCGTTAAGCCGGGAACTTTGCCCTGCAGGGCCATGATTGGATTATTCGCAGAAACCGATAATAGTTCGTCACCATCCACATGGGTTATGGAACTGGTGACTTCTTTTTGATCCAGAGTCCCATACCCTACCACAACCACTTCTTCCAAGGTAGATATATCCTCCTGCAAACTTACATTTATTACCGATTGATTATTAATGGGGACTTCAATGGTATTATACCCAATATAGCTAAAGACTAAGATTTGATTTCCCTCAGCCATAATGGCATAATTACCATCAAAATCTGCAGAGGTTCCCTGAGATGTTCCTTTTACTAGAACATTTACGAATGGTGCAATATCACCTGTCTGAGTAGTGATTTTACCTGTCACTTCAGTTCTCTGTGCTAGTGCCTGCTGAGCGCTCAAAATAATAAAAGCAACACGCCAAGTCCATTTTAAATAGAAATGTAATTTAGTTCCCATAGAATTTCATTTTTGAAATTTTAGATTTTATTTTACGAAACGATTTGATGAACGACACAAAGAGACTAACATATTAATTATCCCATAAATTATTAATTCATCAAATAATACTATTAAGTTTTATTAATATGCTTAAATAAAGACATTAAAAATATTAATATATCGTTATTCAAATAGATTATTTTAATTCCAAACTTCCTACTATGCAGTGTTGCAATTTTTCGATAAAATGATTCAACTTTAAGAAAAAGTTAATTCCAAGTCAATCATGAAGCATTTTGTCGAATTATGGAACAATTTAATTGTATAAAATAGGTATAATTTAACGTGATTTGCAGAGATGAGATTCTGGTTTACAATTTTTTTACTTTTTAAGATTTTATGTTTACAAGCTCAAAGCAACTCTTTTAATCATTATGGTATTGAAAAAGGGTTATCTCATAATTCTGTAATTAGTATGTTGCAGGATCACAGAGGATTTCTCTGGTTTGGAACAAAGGATGGATTAAACAGATTTGATGGTTATCGTTATAAAATATTCAGAAAAAATCCTGATGATTTAAATAGTATTGGAAGTAATTTTATAAGATGCTTACACGAATTTGATGGTTCGATTTGGGTTGGTACAGACACTGGGCTTTTTGAAAAATTAGAATCCTTCAGATTAATTGAAAGTACCAAGGATCAACCTATACTTGATATTAAAAATGATAAGAATGGTAATCTCTGGTTTGTGGCCGCTGGAAACCTTTTTAAGAAATCATTAAAATCTGGTAAGGAAGAAGTTTACAATCAAACCTATTTTTCATTTATTTCAGTTAATGATTCTGGTATGGTGTATGTTTCTTCATCCAAAAGATTATTTAAATATATAGAAGATAATGATTCCTTTCAAAGACTAGAACTGAATTATGAAAATCATAAATCTTTAATAATTACTGAAATTGATGTCAATATTCTAAAAAACAATATCTTAATTGGTACGAAAAATAATGGGGCTTTAATTTATTCCTTATCTAAGGGAACGGTTTCATCTTTATTGAACAAAAAAGAGAATCCTCTTTTTATTAGAGATTTTTTAAGAAAGAATAATGATGAACTCTGGATAGCTAGTGAATCCGGTTTATTTATATATAATATTAAAACTGGCAAATATAATCATCTAACTAAAAATTACAATAACCCTTACTCCTTATCAGATAACGCAATTTACTCCTTAGTTCTAGATGAGGAAGAGGGAGTATGGATAGGAACTTATTTTGGAGGAGTAAATTATTATCCTAAGCAGTATACTCCAATAAAAAGATATTTTCCTATGGTAGGAGAGAACTCTATTAGTGGAAATGCTGTTAGAGAGATTAAAAAAGACAAATACGGAGATCTTTGGATAGGGACTGAGGATGCAGGTCTAAATAAATTAAATTTAACTACAGGTAAATTTAAAAATTACCCTTCTATAAGAAATAATGGTAATATTTCACATTACAATATTCATGGTCTTCTCCCTCGAGATAATGAACTTTGGATAGGCACATTTGAGCATGGGCTGGATGTGATGAATATCAAAACCGGAAAGATAATCGATCATTATGGAACCGGTAAGAATGAGGGAGGATTAAGAAGTGATTTCATTTTATATATCTATGAAACCAAGAATGGCGATATATACGTACTTACATCTTCGGGTATTCATAGATATCTTATAGATTCTAATTCTTTCCAAGTTGTTACGGGTTTTCCAGAAATTTATCATTATACATTTCTGGTAGAAGATAATAATGGTGTTTTATGGGCGGGAACATATTGGGATGGTCTTTATTACTATAATCCTGATAATGGCAAAAAAGGATTTTTTAAATACCAAAGTAATGATCCTAAAAGTATTAGCTCCAATGTTATAAATGGAATATTCGAAGATTCAAATAATAGACTGTGGATTACTACAGAAAATGGTTTGAATTTATACAATCCAGAAAGAAATAATTTTACAAGGATTTCTCAGGAAGATGGTTTTCCAAGTAATGTCACCTATTCCATACTTGAAGATAAAAATAAAAATCTTTGGTTAACAACTTCCAAAGGACTGGTGGAATATAACCCAGAGACAGCAGCCACGAGAATCTTTACAAAATCTAACGGATTATTGGGTGATCAATTTAATTACAATTCATTTTATAAAGATGATACAGGAGAAATGTATTTTGGCAGTGTAAACGGTTTGATTAGTTTCAACCCTAAGTCCTTTATTCAAAACAAGTATCATCCGCCAGTATATATTACAGATATTCAGATAAATAATCAGTATGTTAAAGTTAGAAACGAGAACTCGCCTTTAGAAAAGTCTATTTCCTATACTACAAACCTGCAGTTGAATAATAAGCAATCAACTTTCAGTTTAGAATTTGCATCTTTAAGTTATACCGCTCCAGAAAGCACTAAATACTGGTATAAGATGGAGGGTCTTAAAGACGATTGGATCAGCGTTGGTGAAAATCATCGTATTGCTTTTACTGAATTGCCATCTGGTAATTATACGTTCAAAATTAAAGCATTAAACAGTAATGGAGTATGGAGTAACGATACTAGCAGTCTTGAAATTGAAATTTTGCCACCATTCTTAGCAAGTAATACCGCTTATATTCTTTATACTTTTTTTCTATTACTAGTTGTATTCCTGCTACTACATTATTATCATGTATATACCAAGAATAAAAATGCTACACACATAAACCAGTTAGAAAGCGAAAAAGAAAAAGAAATTTATCAGGCTAAAATCGAATTTTTCACAAATATTGCTCACGAAATACGCACTCCCTTAACACTTATTAAAAGTCCTTTGGAAAAACTTCTTAAAATCACTTATAAATCTCCTGAAATTCCACAAAATCTTGGAATTATGGAGAAAAATACTTCTAGACTACTCAATCTTGTTAATCAACTACTGGACTTTCGTAAAACTGAAATGCAAAATGTAAAACTCAACTTAGTAGAAATTAATATGAGTGATATCTTGGAAGAAACATATATTAGGTTTAGCCAGATAATTAAAGACAAAAATCTCAATTTTAATTTAAAACTACCAGAAGAACGCATTTTAGTATATGTTGATGAAGAAGCCATTAGAAAAATTCTTAGCAATCTTTTCAGCAATGCAATTAAATATTCTAAGAATAAAGTCGAAATAGTTCTCAAAAAACAAAATCAGAAATTTGAAATCATCATCAAGAATGATGGAGAATTAATTCCTATGGACCTACGACAAAAGATTTTTGAACCTTTTTACAGAGTTCCAGGGGAAATACATAATCTTGGCACAGGCATAGGATTGTCATTAGCATATTCGCTCACCGAGCTCCATCAGGGAAAATTATTTTTCACTGTGCAGAATCAAATGAATACCTTTATTTTGGAAATTCCGACTCAAAATCCTGAAGAACTCACAACTACCCAAAAATCAGTGCTAGGTCAGATAACTCTTTCTGAAAAAGCGGTGCAGTATAACTTCCGGAGTAATTCACCAATTATCTTAGTCGCTGAAGATAATATAGAATTAGCCAATTTTATCTATTCGGAATTATCCATTAGCTATAATGTCCTTCTCGCTTCAAACGGTCAGGATGCCTGGAACTTTTTCTTAAATTACGATATTCAGCTGATTATTAGCGATGTAATGATGCCATTAAAAGATGGAATTGAACTATGTAGGCAAATCAAAGAAGATACAAAAACCAGTCACATTCCTGTAATTCTTTTAACAGCTAAAAATGCTTTAAATGCTAGAATTGAGGGTCTTGAAGCAGGCGCTGACGCTTACATTTCCAAACCATTCTCAATGGATTATTTAAAGGTCCAGATATCGAATTTGCTAGAAAACAGACGTACCATCCTAGGGCATTACAGTAATTCTCCTTTGGCGCATTTAAAATCACTTTCTTTATCTGAAGCCGACCAACATTTTCTTTCCGTTCTGGATAAAGTAATTGAAGAAAATTTAATGAACCTCGATTTAAATGTAGAATCTTTGGCAAAACTTATGAATATGAGCAAGTCAACTTTATATCGAAAAATCAAGGAAATATCTGATCTTTCGCCAAAGGAACTAATCAACATAAGTAGACTTAAAAAAGCAGCCTATCTTTTAAAAACTACTAATGATAAAATTTTTGAAATTTCGGAAAAAGTGGGATATCGTTCTCAAACTAGTTTTGGACGCAATTTTCAAAAGCAGTTCGGCATAACACCATCAGATTTTGTAAATAGTAACAAAGTCAATAAAATTAATTAATCCTGAAGTTATTAAAATCTTTATGTCAAAAAAAATGCCTAATCCTCAGCCCTCAGCGTAAACTATTTATAGAACTATCTAAACCACAATTATTCTTCAAGCTATTAAATTGTTGCATATTAAATTACCCTGAATCGCCTTTGCTATTTCCATGATCAAAATATCATTACCTCCTCTAAAAAGATAAACCTTCAGTCATAAAGGTTTAAGGCCAAAGGTAGTACTTGCCTTCACTTGCCCGCTTTTTCACAAACAGTATTCAAACTAAATTAAAACAAAATTGTGATCTCAAAAGTTAACTTATTTCAGTTTAGTACGATTATCAAATCGTTATGATATTCATTTAAATATTTATTACTCAAATCAGACTTAATCAAACCTCTGTATTGCTTATTCTTAGTTATTTATTAGCAAATTGAAAAAACTCTATTCACTAAATAAACTTATAAAAAAATTATCCTTTCCCTATTTTCTATTATCTCGAATAAAACTATTTGAACCATTTTGTATTAGCCTTAGAACCTAATACAAAATTTAGATTTACATCTTTTTTTATCTGATCAAGGCTAATCTTATTTGTGTGATATTCTTTGCCATTCAAGGTAAGCGATTGTATGTAGTAATTTTCAGGGAGGTTATCTTTAGCTTCAATAGTTACAGTACTTCCCCATCCTGTTTTTATTTCCACTTTATCAAATAACGGACTGGTCAATTGAAAAGAAGGATCAATATCTACAAGAGCCTTTACATCAAATAATCCTAGGGCTGCCATATTATACCATGCCCCGAGTTGCCCTTGATCTTCATCCTGACCGAAACCATAACCGTGTATGGCCTCTGTACCATAAAATCCGTCACCAATTTTACGTATCCACTTTTGAGTTAGCCAGGGTTTATTTGTAAAATTAAAGAGATAAGCAATGTGTAAATTCGGTTGATTACCCTGATTATATAAGTAGTTCAAACCTGCAAATGCATCAATATCCTCTCCGCCAAATTTTGTCTTTTCCGAAACTGTAAAAATAGAATCCAGCCGTTTTACAAATTTTTCTTCTCCCATTTTCTCCACAAGCTCTCTGGGTTGATGTGGAACGTAAAATGTATATTGCCACGCATTACCCTCCTGATATCCTATCCATGGAGCAAAAGGATCAAAATTTGATAAGAAGTTACCGCTGGCATCTTTTGGCCTTATAAAGTCTGTTTTTTCATCATAAAGGTTCTTCCAGTTTTCTGAAAGTTTCATCAGTTCTTCATACTCTTTTTGTTTTCCCAAAGCCTTTGCAAATTGTGCCACCGCATAAGAGCTAAAACAGTATTCTAAGGTATGTGAAACTGAAAATCCGGAACCTTCAGGAGTAGTACCCCGCCCTTCTAGATAAGTAACATATCCATTATCAATAAAGCTTTTAAGATCTGTTTTACCAGCCCCTTCAATTCTATCTCTAAATCGAATCTCGTTCTCATAAGCTGCTTTAAAGGCAAGTTCTACATCATAATCTCTTATTCCCGCCTGATACGCTGAAGCAATGATAAGACTCACAAAATTGGTTCCTACTCCAGATACAAATCTGGAGTTTGCAAGACCATCACCCAGCCAACCTGAATTCTTATATACTGCTAAATGGGTTTGCACCAGATCATTGTAATAATCCGGCCAGGCGAGCGTCCACAGTTGGGTGAGGTTCCAGAAAGCTCCCCATACGGCATCGGTATTGTAAAAATTGAACTCCGGATTTCCAGTTGCGTCAAGCGGAATTTTACCTACGCTTCCATCATTTTCAGGAAACTGACCGTTCACATCACTTGCTAACCCCCTTCCTAATAGGGCATGATAAAGTCCTGTATAGAATTTTCTCTTGTTCACTTTAGAAGAATCAGTCACTTTAATTTTTGAAAGCTCTTCTTCCCAAGTGGTTGTCGCCACCGAAAGAGCTTCCTCAAAGTTCATATCTTCTGCCTCAGCTTTGATATTTGCCTGGGCATTTACAACAGAAGTATATGAAAAGCCAGCTTTGATCTCTACAGCCTCATTTTCTTCTGTTTTAAAGCGGAGATAAATTCCCACACCTTCCCCTTGTTTTTTTAGTACATCTTTAAATTGTTTTTCATGAATAAATGTACCAGCCTCTACAGGTTTTTTATTTACCTCACCGGCTACAAACAATTTTACTTCTGCGCCCTGCTGATACTTCTGTACATATTTGGGATAGGTAGTTACCCAGCCCGTAAAAGTTTGATTTTCTGAATTATATTCTACAGCAGCATCCTTCACATCACCACTTTCTCCCAATTCGTTACCTATATCCAGTATCACGTATGAACTATCGCTTTTTGGATAGGTGTATTTATGAAATCCTACACGTTTAGTCGCAGTGAGTTCTGCAGTAACGTCATAATCCTTAAGCTTTACCTTGTAATAACCGGGACGCGCTGTTTCATCCTTTCTGTCAAAGCTGGATCTATAGCCTGTTTCCGGATTTTCCATCTTACCAGGAGTGGTTTTTAAATCTCCGGTTATTGCTGTGAATAAGAATCCGCCTACTTGAAATTCATGAAGATTGGCAAACCCTTCAATTGTATTATCTCTTGAGTCGTAACCAGTAGCTTCCCATCCCTGTTCGTTTCCCAAGCTTCCATTTGTGGAAGGTCCAAGTTTTGCCATCCCGAAGGGCATGGCACCTGGTGTATAAAAGAACCAGCGACTATGAGCGGTACCAATATTTGGGTCTACCCATTGTAATAGTGAATCATCATCAACTTCCACTTTACTCACATCATTCACCTTGGACGTTTCACAAGAAACAAACAAAATTGCAACAACTATTAAAAATCTATACATCATTTAAGCTCTTTTTTTAAATATAAAGTAGGTGGTAAAAACATATAGCGCAGCGATTACAAGTACTATAAAACTCAGTTGAACTCCAAAGGCTTTATTGACCAAGCCCATAACGGGAGGGATAATCGCACCTCCCACAACTGCCATGATCATTAATCCTGATATTTCATTAGAACGTTCTGGCATCTTATTTACAGTGAGAGAAAATACTAAAGGAAAAAGATTTCCCGAACTTAAACCAATAAGAAAAATCATCACATAGGCCATCATGCTTGAAGTAGAAAAAATCAATCCGACAAGTAACAGCACCGTTATTACAGATGACCAGCATAAAAACTTGAGGTTATCAATTTTAGAAAAAAGAATCGCACCAAAAAAACGGGTTATCATCAGGGCGGTAAAATACACACTAATTCCTAGGGATGCTTTTTCCAGGCTGATGCCAAATAGCTGCGTGAGCAGGTTTTGTATATTGGTATTGATACCCACATCTAGCCCAACAATCAAAAAAATGGCAAGGACCATAGAAGCTATAAAAGGATTTTTGAGCAACCTCAAAGAAGAACCAAAAGTCGCCTTGACTTCTGAGGATGATTCTTCAATAGGAGTGATCATCAACCACAATCCAGCGAATACAGAAGTAACTCCATAAACTAAAAATACAAATTTCCAGTCTCCATAATTTGCTACTGCAAAGGTTGCAATCAGTGGGCCTAAAAGAGAACTTATCGCCTTTATGAATTGCGATAAACTCATAAAGCTCGAGAATCGATTTTTAGTCACAACATCTTGTAAAAGCGGATTTGAAGATACTTGAATAATGGTATTCCCTATACCCAACAAGACAAAACAAGCCAGCAAGACTTCAAAAGAATAATGCAAAAATGGCAGAACCATACCCATTGCCGTAAAAAGTATACCGAAGAGTAATACCTTACGCTTACCCATGTTATGCTGAAAAATACCTACCGGAATTGACAAGAAAAAAAACCAGATAAAAACCATAGAGGGCAATAACTGTGCGGTTTCTGGCGAAAGGTCAAAATCCCGTTTGGCAAAACCTGTCGAAACACCTACAATATCTACAAAACCCATCACTATATAGCACAGTAAAACCGGAAAAATAACCTTAAAATTCATTTTATTTTCACTCATTACATCAGTTTTAGGATTTCCTCTATTTCAGAATAATAATTTTCATCAAGCAAAAGCGCACTTCCGATTATAGCTGCTTCTTCACCAAATTCTGAAACATAAATCTTATCCAGGTTCCCAAGCTGCTCTTTTAAAGGGGAAGAAAAGAATTCAAATGCTTTAGAAATGTTTCCGCCTAATACAAGTACTTCAGCATCAAACTCATTAAGATAGGTATGAATAAAATCGCCCAATTGTTTTCCAAAATCTTCAAAAACTTCCTTGGCTTTCTCATCAGTATCGACTTTCTCACAAAGCGCTTTTACATTTTTGATATTTTTTCCGGTTTTTTTCGCGTAAGCATTAATAATCCCCCGTGTAGAGAAAATCTCATCTGCAAGAATGTTTTGATAATACTGGTTATAAAGAAACCCGCCATCTGGTACGCGTTTATCTTTTATAATAGGCTTACCATTTATAAGAAAACTAGCGCCTAATCCTGTACCAAGGGTTATGGCTAAAATTCTATTATATTTTGAAGCTTGGCCTGTTAAAGCCTCGGCAATGGAAAATGCAGAGGCATCATTGATAAAACGTACATGAGATGGTGTTACTTGTAAACTTTCCGCTAACTCCATGCGTAAGTTTACATCATAGAGGGACTGTAACTTTTCTACCTCTGTGATTTTGCTAATTCCGTTGTAGTAGTCAAATGGACCAGGCATGGCCATTCCAATACCCTCAATAGGTTTATTTAGTTTTTCAATGGATTCTTTTAAGGCTAGAACCCATCCTTCTAATATTTCTTTTTGCGTACCGTGGGGATCTATCTTTTTATAAGAAAGAGTTGTCTTATCAAGTTTTTGATCGTTAAGATCAAAAGCACAAGCTGCTATATGACTCCCTCCTATATCTACTCCTATACTGAACATGTATTTTAAATTCTGATGATTTATAAAATTTGGCTTAAAGCCTAAATTCCTTATTTCCCTTATCAGGATTGACTTTCATATAAGGCAACTCTACCATACGCTTCTATTAAAGCTGCCTGATGTAGGAGCCAATAATACCTTCCCTCACTATTACCTGACCAATCTTCAAAAAACTGTCCGTCATTGTTTCTGGCATTTTGCCAGGCATAATCCATATTTTTTATAAAAAGATCTACATATTCTTCAGTGCTTGAGTCATATTCAGTTAAACGTATGAAAGCAGATAGTAATTCAACATTAAACCATGAATCATTAGGTGGATAAAATAACTGACCATCAATCACTTTAGTAAACTTAGAATAAGAAGACCTCGCAGTACTAATTGCTTCATCCAGATATTTCTGCTCATCTGTTATTTCATAAAGATTCACTCCCGCCATAATCATTAGGGCAGCATTATACGTCCACTTTGTTGTATTTATTTGCTCTGTTCCTATATTTATATCATTCCAGTAAAGATTATCATTGGGATCTCTTAGTGTATTATAATTCCACTCATAAACCCTTTCAGCAAAAGTTAAATACCTCGAATCATTTGTCAATTGATACATTTTACTTGTGACATGTGCAGCATAAGCACTGGTATTAGCAGCTTTCATACAATTAGGTCCACCCGTACAATTTGTCGATTCACCTTCAAACCAATATAGCCCTCCACCCATTCTGGAATCTTCACCAGACATAATAAATTCAGTTACTTTTTTTGCTCTGTCTAAATAAAAATTTTCATTAGTTAGTTCATAGGCATTTATAAGTTCCATAGCTACAATTGCACTATCATCGTAATAATGGTCAGTCGCTCCACCAGAAACGGGATATGCCTGATAAGTTGGGAGTGTGCCCCTGTCATCGTAATAAGCTTCAAGACCTGAAAATTCTTTATCTAAAATGGAACGGTCATAGCCCAACTCATACAATACATTACCTGCAGTGAGCATACCCACATATGGCCATAAATAACTATATGTTCTTTCGCCAGATTGACTTGGAAAATTTTCTTTGTACAGCTCATCTTTTTGATAATGAGACTGAATCATTTCATATACTTCTTTTGCTTTTTCTTTATGACTCAACGTATCTATATCTTCAGGCGGATTAGGATTTTCCTCCTCTTCAATTAGTTCCATTTGATCTTCTATAGATGGGTCATTGCTACAACTCGTTCCCAGAAAAAGTGTAAAGGAGCATATAAAAGCAAATTTTAAATTTATCATGATAGTTTATTCTTTAATTAATTCGTGATAATAATTATCAGCTTTAGGGTCAAATACTACCCTAACCGTGAAGTTTGCACCATTTAACTGATCAGGAAACTTCCAGGCTCCCTGCCAGTAGCCTGCTTCAGTACCTAAGAAGTAAGAATTGTAATAATAATCTGGCTCGCCACCATTAGGCCTCGCATTATAAGCATCAAGCCCTGCGACTAACGATCCATTCATTGCTTCATCATGAAAGCTGCCTATATAAGAGGTTTGATCATCTCCCAGTTGGAATTTAAACCGATAGCGTTCTTCTTCCCACCCTAACCAGTCTGGAGATTCTGGAGCCCCTGGAACCAAAAAGTCAAAATATGCATTAACCGCTTCAAATGTATGGTTGCCTATATAATTGAGTTCTGCCTTTGTAATTTGATTGGCAATGATATACAATTCAATATTAGAAATCTCAGTGAATGAGATAGTAGCTTTGGCCAAATCCATTCTTACTCTATATACTCCTTCGTCCATATTAAACGCAGTCGGATTTTCTCCTGACCTTATCTTCCCTTCAGAATTTACGTAATAATAGCTAATACCGTCAGCACTTGCGTTATTGTCATTTGCTATATAAAATTCACCTGGGGTAAGTTTTGTTATTGACTCAAAAATACCAGGTTGAATATTGTCAGTTGATAATTGATTTGAAATTTGCTTAAATGCGACTCCTTCAGATATTTCAGATACCTCAGTAGCAGAACCATATATATACATATACTCAGGAAATATCGCCAGGCCTTCTGGTCTTTTCAGTCGAAGCGTTGAAGATTCTGTGAAATTTTGTCTGTAAAAACTACTGGTCGCTTCTACGGTCCATTGTACATCTCCGGTTTCTAATTGTTGAATCCCGGCTTCTGCCGCAATCACATTTAAACGCGATGCACTCATTGTATAGGATGTTGCACCACCTCCATTATCTGATGGTGCTACAAAAAGTGGATCTTCAAAATCACCACCTGCTTCATCAAACTTTATTTTATACAAAATAGTACCACCATCTACAGCTTGCGCGGGTGACCATGAAAAGATGATCCTGTCATCACTTTCAGGATTAATATCTATTGTCTCATCACTTGCAGGACTTTCTAATGATCCCGTTTGGGCAATTTCGGGTTGCAAGTTGTAATCATCGTCACCACAGGATAACAATGAAAAAGACGTTACAAGTAATAGCAAAATTGATTTTAGTGCTTTCATTACCAATTTGGATTTTGAGTTAAATTCTTATTAATATCTCTCTCACTTTGAGGAATGGGCCATAAGTAATGCTTAGCAGGGTCAAAAGTTCTTTCGCTCACACGAATGTAACCGTCATCTACATTACTATCATCCGTTTTAATACCGTGGGTCCAGCCATTGAGTACATCTTCAGCTATTTTCCAACGACGTATGTCAAAAAATCGATGGCCTGACTCAAAAGCCAGTTCTACTCTTCTCTCATTTCTGACTAATTTCCTTAATTGATTTTGATCATTCCCCGGAAATTCAAGGGCTGCTCCCTGAAGTCCTGCACGCGCTCTTATAGGTCTTATGGTCATATCCCAGTCACTCTGGCTAAAAGTTCCAGATTCTATTTTAGCTTCAGCCAAATTCAGAAGAACTTCTGCATAGCGTATTACTATGAGATTTAAGCCTGAATTTGTCTGATTTCGAGCCATAGAGTCAAAATATTTATGGACATAATACCCAGTTGGAGTTGTGTTTGATGAATAATTCAATCCATTGGGTGCCGCTCCCGGTGATGTATCAATAATGATATCGTTACCACTAAAATCCTTCATTTGATATTCATCATAAATAATCGTTGCCTCTAATCGTGGGTCTCTATTTTGATACGGATTGTTCTCATCATAGTTTGCTGATGGGTCATTTATAGAATATCCATTAATTGTTGGATAGGTGTCAATAAGCTCCTGTAGGGGAGAGAAATTTGCATAACCTCCCAGACTGGGTGGAATTAATACATATTGATTATTATGCTCCCTGTCTGTAGGAATATATTGCAGACTTAGCATAATTTCATCTGCGGTCTCATTTTCCGTCTTAAATAATGCACCATAATCTGGAAACAGTGAATATCTACCAACCAATTCACTTGCAATTGAAGCGGCAGTAGTATAATCTTCATTATATAAATGCACTCTGGATTTAAAAGCCATTGCAGCTCCTTTGGTTATTCTCCCCCTCTGATCGGCTGAGTAACTTTCTGGAAGATTATTTATGGCAGAAGCAAGTTCTTCATAGATAAATACTAAAATAGTTGCCTCATCTTCTCTTTCAAGAGTTAAAGATTCCTCAATACTAATTTCATCAAGAATAAATGGAACATCACCATAAAGTTCAATCAAATAAAAATAATGCCATGCCCTTATAAAACGCGCCTGTGCAATATATGAAGCTCTTTGTGGTTCAGTAATTTCTTCAACTCTATCAATATTGTTAAGAAATATAATTGTCCTTCTTATCGCTTCATACCTGCCAGACCAAACGTTTGTAACAACCCCATTTGTAGGACCATAGCTTCCACTGGATATATTTCTATAATCTTCCACTGCCTTGGTATAAGCATCATCTGAAAGCGCATTAAAGAAAAGATAATTGTCAGCAGACATTAAATCAGCGTAAATAGAATTCAGAAAAATACGTGCATCTTCCTCTGTTTCCCAATAATTCAATTCACTCTGTGATTCAACCGGAGTGAGATCCAGGTCTGAAGTACATGAGAAAAAGGAACATATAATACTTAAGAATAAAACTGTTTTTTTCATAATGCGTTTTTTAGAAATTAATGTCAAGACCTAAAGAAAAAATTCTGGAAACCGGGTAAACCCTACCGCTCGCTCCAACATTTTCAGGATCTACACCTATGTCATTTAACGGGCTGAAAGTGGCTAAATTTAATCCTGTGAGGTATACCCTAATACTATTTAAACCTGCTTTTTTTACCGCAACTTCCGGTATTGTATAGCCCAACTGAACATTCTTGATTCTGAGATAATGGGCGTCAAATATGTAAAAATCAGATTTAGCCGCATTGTTTACAGATTCTGCTCCTACCGTTAGTCTAGGGTAAGAAGCATCTAGGTTTTGAGGTGTCCATCTATCCAGATGGCGATTAAATACCGGCCCTTCGTTACTGTTATGAAAAGCTTCTACTATTTCTCCTCGTAGCCACTGTTTTCTTTGTCCCACACCCTGAATAAATATGGAAAAGTCAAATCCATTCCAGTCTGCTGAATACGTTGCTCCGTATGTATATCTGGGAAACTCATTACCAAGTATAAAACGATCATTTTCATAATCAATCTGGCCGTCGCCGTTTCTGTCAACATATTTTATATCACCGGGATCTACATCATTTACAAAAATTGGTGTGGCGCTGTTGGCTATTTCATCTTCAGAATTGTAAAATCCATCAGCCTTAAGTGCGTAATACGAGTTAATAGAATACCCTTCTCGTAAAATAGTATTTACATCAAACCCATTTATAAATTCCCTTCCTCGCAAATCTTCTATTTCGTTCTTATTATCAGAAATATTAAAATTTAATGAATGATTAGCGCTACCTGTTTGAAAGTTATAATTCATGCTTAACTCCCAACCTCGGTTACGTACTGATCCTGCATTTTGAAAAGGTTGTCCCAGACCATAGGTATATGGAACCGGTAATTGCAATAAGATGTCATTTGTTAGGTTATCAAAAACTTCTACGGTGATGTCAAGTTTTCTTTTAAAGAATGACAAGTCTACTCCTAAATTTTTCATTGTAGAGGTTTCCCACGTCCTATTATTATTACTTACAGAATAATACGATCCTGGTGCACCCACACCCCCAAAACTGTAGACGTTGCTATTAACATTTACCAGACTTTGAAAACCATATAAATCCTGATTACCATTTTGATCAATCATATCTTGATTACCTAACTGTCCCCATGATGCGCGGATTTTAGCAAATGAAAGAATATCTTCAATGGGTTTCATAAACTCTTCATTGCTTAAAATCCATCCGGCAGAGATAGAAGGAAATACTCCCCAGCGGTTTTTTGATGAAAATCTTGAAGATCCGTCGTACCTTATATTACCATTAATTTGGTATTTATTATCATATATATAACCTATTTTACTAAAGACAGACTGAATCGACCATTCATTACCAGAGCCATTAGCACTTTGTATGTCCCCTGCGTTGCTAATTACTCCGAAATCATTACCTGGAATGTCTATTCCTGTTACTCCAAAAAACTCGGTTTTAAAACTTTCTGATGATACCCCAAGTAGTACATTGAAATCATGCTTTTCAGCAATATTTTTATCATAACTTGCTGTTATATATGGATTTAAATACAAAGATCTATTATAATTATCGTTTACAGAATTTTCATTATTTCCGCCACCTGGGTACGCAAAATCTATTGCTTTGCGAAACTGATGTGTTTTATTACTGGTTAAACTCCCCCCAAAAACACCTCTCAGAATTAAACCTTCTACAGGTTCATATTCTATATTGAAATTACCAAGAACTTCATCATTTTGATATTGCGTGATTCCGCCCACTTCAAGTTGGGCCAAAGGATTGCTATTACTCCCACTGGAAAGTGTATAATCGCCATTTGCATCAATAATATTATAAATGGGTGGTATACGTATTGTAGGTTCAATAATCCATTCTTCAAAATAAGCATGATCTTTAATATCATTTCTTGCAAACGACATTTTCCCGCCAAATTTTAATTTATCATTAAATTGCTTTTCTATGTTTATCCTAGCATTATATCGCTGATAACCATAATTTGGCCCTTCAAACATACTCTCTTGATCAAGATATCCCAGAGATAATAAATAGTTAAGTCCTTCATCAGCACCGCTCATTGATAAGTTGTGGCTGCTTTGTAGCGCCATATCTTTATAAATTTCACGGTTCCAGTTCACGTCGGGACCATTATTTTTGAATTCTAGAATCTCTTCAGGAGTAAACGCGGGCTGAAATCCAGAATTTACCAGAGCTTCATTTCGCAACGTGGCATATTCCCAGGATGAGGCAAACTTTGGAAAATTGGTTGGCAGCTGTACCCCATAATTACCTTGATATTGGAATATGGGTTTACCCGATTTACCTTGCTTGGTGGTTACAAGAATAACACCATTTGCCGCACGTGAACCATAGATTGCAGAAGAAGCAGCATCTTTAAGCACACTAATACTCTCAATATTATTAGGGTTGATATTATTTAATGAGCCTATGACCCCATCAACAACTATTAAAGGAGTATTTCCGTTGATGGTATTCACACCCCTTATATTTATTCGAGGCACAGAACCGGGTCTAGATGTCGTATTTTGTATTATAAGTCCTGGAGATTCGCCTTGTAATGCTTGATAAGAATTACTGACCGGTTTCCCTTGAATGGCTTTCTGATCAATTGTACTAATTGCACCGGTGAGATTTGCTCTTTTTTCTTTACCATAGCCCACCATTACAATCTCATCAAGAGTAGAGGCACTTACTTCAAGCTTAATAAGTAGGGGATCATCATTTTGTAGAGTTACTTCCTGGGTTTTAAAACCTACGTAGGAAATTACTAAAGTCTGTCCAATTGCTGCATTGATGGTAAATTTACCTTCATCATCGGTACTGGTTCCATTGGCTGTCCCCTTTATCAATACATTCACTCCGGGTAGCGGACCAATCTCATCAGTTATTGTACCTATTATTATAGTACTTTGTGCTAAAGCGGCCTGCGAGAAAAATAGCCAAAGTATCGTATATATCAGGACAGAATTTATCTTTACATCAACAGTTTTTATATAAGGCGTAAGCTGGAAGAAATTACGCTTGACCTGAGGTAATAAATCGCCATTTCTCAAATAATTAGTCAATAGTTTCATAGAGTTCATATTTGATTGTTAATTGCTCAATCGTTATAGTTCTTAACATTTTAAGGTTGTTTTTGTTGTTAGTTCTTATTTTAAGTATGCATTCACAACCTTTGCCCTTACTGCACTCATATTAGTCAGCTTAAATACGTCGGCAGCAGCAGGGACAACAAATGTTTCCGCGTAATTTAATAGTTGCCTGTACCCATTGACTTCAAGTAGGATTTTCTCTCCTTCAACCAGCATCATTACCTGGCAGGATCCATCGGTTTTACTTTCTATAGAATTATCAAAATCTAATCTTCTTACACCATAGAAATGTTCCTTATGTGTAGGATAATGAATAATCTCTAAATCCGCCCTTTGCTCAATTTGCTTTTTATGAGAAAAAAGTTCCTGTTGTACTTTGTCTCCCTTCCTCTCAAATTGGAGGTTGTTAAAGGCATGATCGATATTTATCGGACGTGGCTTTCCATTGAGATCCAAACGCAACCAATCATACATTTTAAAAGTAAATATATAAGGTGTAGCACTTATTTCGAGAACCATATTACCAGAACCAGCGCTATGCACAGTACCATTAGGAATGAGATAAAGGTCATGTTTATTTGACTTGTGTTTTTGTACATAATCTGTGATTTCAAGTTCAATATTTTCTTCTTGACTTCTAACCAGATTATTTCTAAAATCTATAGGATCTATATTGTCCTGAAAACCTAAATAAACGCTTGCGTTAGCATCACAGTCTAGTATATAATAACACTCGTCTTGGGTTATGTTTTCTCCAAAAACATTTTGGATATAATTTAGACTTGGGTGACATTGTATGGAAAGATTTCCTCCTTCATATGTATCTAAAAAATTAAATCTAATAGGAAACTCGGTTCCAAATTTCTCATGATAGCTACCTAAAATATTCTCAGCTTCCTGATTCATTAGAAAGTCAAAAGAAATCTCAAGCAGGTTATCGTTACTTTCAAACAGCAATCCGTTTTCTGGAACTATTAAAGAAAATGCCCAGGCATAGTTAACCACATCTTTGTTTAAACCTTCTATATGTTCCTTGATCCACTTACCTCCCCAAGCACCAGGCTCAAACCAAGGTCTTACTCTAAAAAAAGACTTACTCATTGTCTTTAGAGCCATTTTTAATTCCTGCATCATAGCCCAGCTAGGCTCATCTTGATGCTGGGTATCTACCATGACATCAATTTCATTGGCTAACCTTTCCTTTTCCCCAGACATAACCACCCAATCTATAAAGTAGTAATGTTTGTACATTTTAAAATCTTCTTTTTTATTTGAAATTCCTAAATTAGTAACAGTACCAGCCCTCATACGATACTGAAGCTCATTCTTTGGTAAGTCAAAATAAATAAGTGTATAATCAAAATTCACTAAGCTAGCGCCAAAACCATAAACAATATTTAAATCCGCTCCATTTTCAGTTATTAAAGAATTTATTTTCTCTTCCTCGAAAAAATCTTTCATCTGTAAACTACAACGTGTTCCCCAGACCGATTCTTCTTCACCCAGAAAAGGGGTTACCATAGATTTGATTTCATCTTCAGGTTTTAAATTATTCGAGAAATTAATAAAATTAACCTTTAAATCTTTTAGTGCTAAACTGTTAAATAGATTATCAATGATATCTTTCCAATTTATTCCTGAGAATCCATCAAGACAAACTATCTTTTGTTCTGCTATATAATTTGCTAGGGTGTCATATCCCGTAAAAATTTTATCCGGCCCTAGGTCATAAGAAGGATATATATCAAATCTTGGGGTATCACCCTTAAATTCTTTTTTTACAGGCATTAAAAATTGTGAAGTAGATCTTTCATCCTCTATTACCGCCTTATTTGGTTTTCTTTCTTTAAGCATAAACCGAGTTATAATAAACTATAAAATTAATGTTCTTATGTACAAACATAATAAATTGTTTTAATATATTCCTTAATTTTTAATAATATTATTGATGATTGAACTAAAATGTAGGGAAGATTTCAGTTATACCGTAGTTTTATCTACTACTTTCTACAGTATATATAAAACTATCAGATTTGTAATAACCTAAATTATACTCAACAGGTCTTTCTCCCTGATCGAAAACAAAGCGTTTTCTGAACAAAACTGGAGTACCCTTTTTTATACATAATTTACTAGAAATAAGATCATCTGCCGCTGTGGCACTAATTTCCTCTTTAGATAGAGAAGCAATTACAGCATGTTCTTTTTCGATCATTTCATAAAGAGGTTTCATAAAATCTTCTTCTCCAGTTAAACCTATACGGGGGTGAAAATACGAAACAAAGTACACAAACGGCTCATCAGGTTTTCCTCTTACTCGTTCCATTTTTAATATTTTTTTGTCTACAGCAATTTCAAAAAAATTTGCTACATCTTCTGGAGGTTTAACCCAACTTAAGTGAAGTTCAAAATTTTTAATAGTTATTCCTCTAAACTTCATCTCTTGTGAAAAACTCAGCCAATTATTAGATCTGGAACTAACAGGTCTAGGTGCAACCTTAGTTCCAGCCTTCTTCTTTCTGATCAAAAGTCCCTCAAATACCAGTTTTTTTATAGCCTGACGTACTGTAGATCGTGAAATTGCAAGTCTATTACTAATCTCAACTTCACTTGGAAGTGTCTTCCCTTTTTTATACTCTTCCAGTTCTATTAAATCTCTAAGCAACTGTTCCACCTGTGAATGAAGAGGAACAGGACTTTTATGATCAATGGTGAATTTCATATTGCAATACTTAATAATAGATTTTAATTAATGTGTGAACATATGATCAATTTTTTTGCAAATATACAGTTTCATAATTTAGGACATTGAGCAGATACAAACCGAACTCAAGGAAAAATTCCTTGAATTTTTAATAATTTAAAACTTCAATATCACCTTAAAGTATCTAAGCTTACCATCTTTACAAATTAGATGATTCTACATGTGGTTCTACTATTTGAAATTAATAAAGTGTATAAATATAATATCTATTTAAGATGTATTTTCCGCTAATACAATTAAACATTCTATCCTCTTGCGTATGTTTACTAGGTTGTGCATATTTTATTTATATAAAAAAAATTTAAATCTGTTGAAGATGTTCTTGAATCGAGATAAAGGATACAGGTATTTCAATGTATATGTAATTCCAAATTTTCCTTAAAATTGTCAAAATATTTTTACAAAAATTCTGGTTGGTAATAGAAACAGATATTTCCCAAAGCCTTTCCCCTTACAATCATCGATCTTTACAATGTTTTTTGAAATTATTTTTTTCTTTCAAAAAGGAATTCTTTAATAAATACTAATCGAGTTTTTAAAGTTATACTCATTATAATTACTTCATGATATTTTTAAGCTTTTGAATATTTGATAAATGATCATTTAAATTATCACTCCTAATATGTGATCAATGGCTGGGCATCTATTTTTTGATGACTGTACTCTAAAATTTTCACATTGGATCCTTTAATCATAAAAACTAAAGAAGATAAAATACTTTATGTATTAAACTGTATTTTATAGATTTAAACATCTTTAAAGCCTCCTTTTTATAAATCAAGAAAATTCTGTGTTCAATTCATATTAAAAACTTTCAAACCTTTCATAGCTTTAATACAAAGCTTTCGGAATTGGATTTCAATACACTTGAACGGCATTTCAATACTTCTCTTGAGCAAATTATATCTCAAGACATAGGATTTGCTTAGCACGGCTAATCATTCCTTAGTCTTGTGTGCCCAGTATCTTGATTTCCTTAAAATTCAAATCCTAGAAAATGGTTTTAAAAACAACAGTGAAGAAATACAGTTCTTCAAATCAATTAAGCAAGCACCACTTTCCAATTATTTTTATTACAAGTCTTTAAAATTGTTTTTGACTGAAAAACCAAGGGCTTTGAAAAAGTCCAAAATTAAGTTTGTGGAAAAGAAACTTAGTCTAAATCATTTTTTTTAGAGTAATATTGACTTCTGCCAGTATATTGATTGCAACCTAGATTATTTGGACAGATATAAGCTAAAAATTCAGTCCAAAATTTCAACCGATGATTGGTTGCAATTAACAGCAACCGAATTGGAATTCAATCCAGAATTCTTTTACACAACAAACAATGAACTCGGGGACGAAATTCCTTTTCGAGATGCATCTGCTGGACAACAAGCAACTGCACTTCTTACAGTTCTACTTAATCAACCGGTAATACCTTTATTAATAGACCAGCCAGAGGACGACATCGATAACCGTGCTATCGATTCGATAATTCGAAATATTTGGAATGCCAAAAAGAAAAGACAGTTAGTATTCACAATCCATCATGCCAATTTAGTAGTTAATGGTGATGCTGAATTAGTTATCTGCTGTGATTATAGGGACGCCAGCTCGCAAACAAGTGGTGTTATTAGGGCAGAAGGCGCTATTGAGGCGAAAGAAATAAGAATGAATTTACTTCAGTTATGGAAGGTGTTGAGAAGGCATTTAAACTTAGAAAAGATAAATATGGTTTTTAATTCTGCTAAAATTTAAGTTTTAGGTGCTCAATACCAGCCGTAGTGAGAATAAACATATTCTAACCGAGGGTAACTTTATGTAATAAATACGCACATTCTCAATTGTAGACATTCCAAATAAAATAGTATTTTTAGAATTCAGTAAAGTAAAAATTAAGCGCACTAATCTGTTTTTAAAATACCATAACTGACGAATATACGAAGGTGATGCAAGCCATTAAAAAAAATCATTAACTATATTGAAAAATGGATTATTCAGAAACAAATAGACTATCTCGATTAACTGCCATTCTAATCCAATTTCAAACTAAACATATTCTTACTGCATTTGAATTATCCAAAAAGTTTCAAGTTAGTAAAAGAACCATTTATCGAGATATAAGATCATTAGAACAAGCAGGTGTTCCAATACTTACAGAAGAAGGAAAAGGTTATACATTAATGGATGGTTATAAAGTTCCACCTATAATGTTTACAGAAAGTCAGGCAAATGCTCTAGTTCTTGCAGAACAACTGGTCTTGAAAAATAAAGACTCTTCATTCATTAAAGATTACTCAGAAGCTATTGAAAAAATTAAAGCTGTACTTAGGCAAAGTGAAAAAGAAAAAGCTAATTTACTCACCGATCGAACAAGGTATGATCAAAATATTAATTTAGAAAGAAATAGTAATAATCTATCCCAATTACAGTTTGCACTTACTAACTACGTGCTCGTAAATATAGAATACACAAACGAGTACAACAAAACTACAAATAGAATTATTGAGCCTTTTGCCTTATTAAGCACAGAAAATTGGTTAATGATTGCTTGGTGCAGGTTAAGAGATGAATTTCGCTATTTTCGTCTCGATAGAATTAACACAATGGAAATTCTTTCAGAAAATTTCAAACCTCACAAGATGACTCTACAAGAATTTTTTGATAGATATCACTAAATACTTTTTACCCTTGCCATAAGGCTGTCACAACCCCATTTTATATTTGTTCTAAATAAAAACAAATACACAAATGGAAAAGAAATCGATTGACCCTTGGGCTTGGGGGAAAAAAACAAATTCTGCACAAGCAGTAGAAGTAAAAAATGCCAAAGGAACACTTTACTGTTCTGGCCAGGTAGCCTTAGATGAAAATGGTATCCCAAGTAGTTCGGATATGCGTTCTCAGCTTATCCAAACAATTTCTAATTTAGAACAACTTATAAATGAAGCAGATTACGAGTGTAAAAATATAGTTAGACTAAATGTTTACACAACATCAACACAAGACTTCTTTACAACTTGCATGGATGTATATGTTCCATTCCTTCAAAAATATGGAATTCAACAAGCTACTTCTTTCCTTGAAGTTAAAGGACTTTTTGCAACATTAACAGTAGAATTGGAAGCAACAGTTGTAAGATAAATTAGTAAAATTTAGTGATTCATAAAAATACAGAAACATTTTATCCTTTAAGTCAAACAGATTGGAGAAAATGGTTAATAGAAAATCATATTTCTAAGCAATCTGTTTGGCTTATTTTTTATAAGAAAGACTCCAATAAACCAACTTTATTATGGAGTGAAGCAGTAGATGAAGCTTTATGTTTTGGATGGATTGACAGTAAAAAAAAATCAATAGATTCCGAAAAATACTGTCAATTATTTAGTAAAAGAAAACCAAAAAGTACTTGGTCTAAAATAAATAAAGAGAAAGTCGACTATTTGACTGAACAAGGTTTGATGAGAAAAGCAGGACTAAAAAGCTTAAGTGTTGCTAAACAAAACGGTTACTGGACAATTCTAGACAATGTTGAGAAGCTGATCATTCCAAAAGATTTAGAAAGAGCATTCAAAGTAAAATACAATTCAAAAGACTTTTTTTTGAGTTTGAGTAAATCCAAAAAGAAAGTCATATTACAATGGATTGTGCTTGCCAAACTAAATGAAACAAGAGAAAAAAGAATTATTAAAATCGCTGAACTCGCAAGTAATAATAAGGTGCCTAAACAATTTAGATAAAAAAACGGCTTACAGCTAAACGTTCGTGTGGCCGGTACCGTCCCAAGTGAAGGCAGTATTTATCAAGTTGGTTCTTAGCAGATTAACTATAGGAGGGCTTTCAAATTGAGATTGTTTGTAATGCAAATCTTCTTTAATACACTTATTTGAATCTAAAAATTCACATTATGAAAATTATACCATCATTAAAAGCGAGTATCACATTCATTCTAATATTAACTTTAAATTCAGTAGCAATGTCACAAGAAGCAAGACCTTTCGCAGGCGAAAAAGATCCACAAGTTTTTAAGGAAGTACGTACATTTTTAAAAACACTTAATTCAGGAGACGGAAAACCAATGGAACAGATGACTCCAGAAGAAGCAAGAGAAGTTTTGGTCGGGGCCCAAAATTCTGTTGACGTAGATTACTCCGGTATAGAGGAAACCGAACAACAGATTTCACAAAATGGCTATGATGTAAATATACACATTACCAAACCAAAAAATTCTAAAAACGGCGCACCAGTATTTATTTTTATCCACGGAGGTGGATGGGTTCTAGGCGATTATCCAACTCATAGAAGGTTGGTTCGGGATCTAGTTGTAGAAAGTGGTGCAGTTTCTGTATTTCCAGATTACACTCCTTCACCAGAAGCAAAATATCCTACCGCAATCCATGAAATTTATGCAGCTACACAATGGGTTGCTGAAAATGGAGAACAAATAGGAGTTGATGGCAATAACCTAGCGGTAGTTGGAAATAGTGTAGGCGGGAATATGGCTGCGGTAATTGCTTTAATGGCAAAAGAAAATAATGGACCCAAATTAAAACTTCAAGTTTTACTCTGGCCGGTAACAGATGCCGATTTTGAAACCGAATCTTATAATTTATTTGCCGAAGGGCGTTTTCTTACAAAAAATATGATGAAATGGTTCTGGGACAATTATTTACCAGATACTACAAAAAGAAATGAAGTTTATGCATCACCACTACATGCTAGTTTAGAACAATTAAAGGGATTGCCACCGGCATTAGTGCAAACTGCAGAGAATGATGTATTGCGTGATGAAGGTGAAGCATATGCTAGAAAATTAAATGAAGTAGGTGTAAAAGTAACGTTAACAAGATATGGTGGACTGATACACGATTACGGACTTTTAAATCCAATTGCAGATATACCGGCAATACAAATTGCTATTTTACAAGCCGCAGTTATGATTAAGGAGAGTTTTAATAAGTAAAATCCTTTGCATTAAAATTTATATAAAGTACTAAAATTAGGAAGTTTTAGTACTTTATATCGTAAGGCACTATTCCGTAAAGTTTGTAAAGCAGCCTTTTGACTTTTTATTTTTTTTGAGCCATCATTTAGATAGCTTTATTAACAAATTACTCAGTTCATCAGGAACTAATAGCATAGCATCATGACCTGTATTTAGTTCAAAGTAACTCCATGATGGGTTATTTTTTGCTTCTTTACTCATTTTTTCTAAAATAGGAAGCCAAGGATTGGTACATGCAATATAAACAAGAGGTAAACCATTTCCATATTTATTTTCAAGGGATAACTTTTGAGCAAAAGTATTAAATGGCTGAGGTGTAAGGCGTTCGTTTACCCATTTTGTTTGTAAACTATCTGTTACTCCGAATAAGGCTACAGGAAAAGGAGGAATATTTTGTTTTTTTCTTACTAGTTTTTCTTGTGCACGCTTGGCTTCTTTTGGTTGCAAAGAAAGTGGACTTTCTCCGTCATGTACAAGCATTGCGTCAAGAAAAATCAGTTTACTTAATCGATTAGGAATTCTATCCGCTACACCTGCAATCACTGTTCCTGAATAACTATGACCTACTAGGATTACATTATATAAATCTTCCATTTCTATTAAATTAACAATATCAGAAATATGCGTTTCTAAGGTGATATTTTCCGTTGCAATATTTTTATGTTCACCTAATCCACTTAATGATGGTGTATAAACATCAAAATCATTTTCCCTTAGATCTTGGCTTACCATTTTCCAACTCCAGCCACCATGCCACGCACCGTGAACTAGAACGTAGATTGGTTTTTCAAATTCATCTTGAGCAAAAATATTTTGCTGTCCTGTCAATATTAAAAATATTACAGTAATAAAGATTTTTTTTGATAGATTCATAGTTTTCTATTTTTAATTATTTTTATGCAAATTTAAAGTTCAAAGAAAAATAACGCAATAACTAACCCCAAAATGAGCTTAGTATACAATACTCAAAGAAGATGGCTACCGAAATAAAAGAATCCTCTACGAATGTAGAAAATTTACAAATCCTGGCGAAAGCATGTGATGTGAACATGATTTTAGGAAACATTGGTTTACGCTGGAAAATGCAAATTTTATATTGCATTGCTAATGAGGCGTATCAATTTAGTACTATTAAAAAAGTTTTTCCCACCATTTCAGATCAGATTCTAGGAAAAAGAGTTAGTGAGCTTTATAAAGAAAAATTAATCAACAAAATCGAAGTACCAGATACAGTTCCTCAGCAAATAAAATATGAAGTAACAGAGAAAGGAAACGAACTCTTAATTATTATTTTAAATTTAAATAGTTGGGGTGAAAAGTGGAAATGATTTTTGAACTTACAAAGTGTGTGAATGATTCATATAATCTAATTACGCCTGATAAGTTTATATCTATTTCATCGGTAATTTTTTCCAGATTCAAACTTGTGTCCTGCAATGAAAGGTTGCGCATAATTCCCGCATTATTGATGACAAGGTTTAAGTCGGGAAATTGCTTTATAACTTTTAGGTAGAGTTGTTCAATGTCATTCGGATTACTTACATCGCTTTGAAAATATTGAACTGTTGGAAACTTTTCTTTAGTTGCGTTCAACTTGTCAAGATTACGACCTGTAACGATAATAATTGCACCATTTTCAGTAAGTTGTTTTACAAACTCTAAACCAATTCCGCTTGTTCCACCTGTGATGAGGATTGTGCTGTTCTTGAATTCCATCTTCTGTATTTTTTTTCAAAATTGCAGCGAATTTGAAAAATCAATTTAGTCAAATCCACTTTTGTGTTAGTCAAAAAACGAATGATTTTTAAAAACGGTCTAGTTGGTGATTAAGCTTTTTTTAATATATATAGATATCTAGGCGCTGCTATTTAGGAAAGGGTAGAAAAGGACTGAAATCATTCAATAAAATAGATTTGACTAAGCCTTCCATAGATTTGGAAAAGTGATAAACTTCTTGTTACAACAACTTTGTATTCTACTTTTATGGATTCTCGATTATGCCAGCCTGCAGAATCAAACTGAGGTGATTTGTAAGTTTGGTCTATATAGACAATCATACCCTCAAATCCATGATCAATAGCTTCGTCCATTTGACCCTGAACTGTCTCTGGTAGCGGCAATATCCATGCTTTTACCAATCATTTACCACTTTTCAGATTAATTAATCTGGCAACCATAAACATTGATGAAAAATGGATGGCATCTCTGTAAAATTGGAGACTAACTATACAGCAATTAATAGATTAGGAAGAGTTTAATTTACAGAAGTAACATTTTTGTTTTAATAGTATAATTTTATAGCTTTATCTAATGGCAACATCAACAAAAATATCTCGTCATAGCCTTGTCGAGTTTGCAGAGCAAAACTTTGATTCACCAATTTTCTCTGTGAATCAATACCCCCTTGACAGTAAGCTTTTCGTGGTTGAAAATAGAGATAATCATCCTATCGAAGATTATATTTCACCCGGGAGAAGGGATTTTCACAAGGTATTTCACATTTCATCCGGTACAGGAACTTTAACGGTCGGATTACATAAGTATGAGATGAAATCCAACCAAATTGCTTTTGTTCATCCAGATGAGATTATGTCTTGGCAAACTACTTCTGAAGAAACCGGAGGTTATTTTTGTTTAATACATCCTGATTATTTTGAAGGCTATCCTCATGTTGCAAAACTATTCAGAACATATCCTTTTTTTCTTGAGGATAATGCAGTAATTAAATTACCCAACAACGTTTCAGTATCAATAAATACTAATTTCTCAAGTATTCTTTTGGAAGAGCGAGGTAAGAATAAAGACAAGAAAGATGCTATTATAATACATCTTCAAATGATATTGTTGGAGGCGAAACGGGCTGGTAAGAATATATCTAATGCTCCTGTTTCTGAATCGTATAGTTATATCCATAATTTTCTTTCCTTATTAGAGACCAATTTTCAGATACATCATAAAAACACTGTGGTTCGTCTAAAAACAGCTTCTGAATTTGCGGAAGAATTACACCTACATCCCAACTATTTAAACAATTTGGTTAAGGCTCAAACAGGAAAAACACTGAGTAATCATATTCAGGAACGATTGATTTATGAGGCGAAGGCACTCTTGATTAAAACAAACTGGGATATTAGCACCATTAGTTATAGTTTGGGTTATTCAAACCAGGCAGCTTTCACATCTTCCTTTAAAAGAATGGAGCGCATCACTCCATCAAGTTTCAGAAAAAACATGCTCCCTTAGGTGGATATTTGATATTAATAAATTCTTCTTTTGTACAGATAAGGGCTTAGGCGATTCCTCACCGTTACTTTGCACCATAATTAAAAACTAAATAATTATGGATCAGAATAGAAAAACGTGGTTAGTGACCGGTGCATCAAAAGGTATTGGACTTATACTCACAAAAGAATTAGTGTCTCAAGGTTATAATGTTGTTGCAACCAGCAGAAACAAAAAAGCACTTCAAGAAGCCGTGGGAAACTATGATAATTTTTTAGCTACTGAAGTTGATCTTGTTAATGAAGAAAGTATCTCAATAGCTGTAAATGCGGGAATCGAAAAATTTGGAAGTATAAATGTATTGGTTAACAATGCGGGTTATGGTCTCATTGGCGGCATAGAAGAAGCTACCGATAAAGAAGTTCGCAAGAGCTTTGATGTAAACGTCTTCGGCGTTTTGAACACGACTAGAGCTTTGTTGCCACATTTCCGTGAACAAGGAACTGGTCATATATTTAATTTGTCCTCCGTTTTTGGTTTGATAGCCGGTGCCGGTTGGGGCGTCTATTGCGGGAGTAAGTTTGCTGTTGAAGGAATTTCCGAAGCACTTGCACAGGAAGTAAAGCCTTTTGGAATCAATACAACAATTATTGAACCTGGTTATGTGCGCACCAATTTTCTAGAAAGTGGTTCTATTGTTACACCAGATAAACCTGTTGATGCCTACGCAGCAATTCAGGAAGAAAAGCGTAAACATCTAGAGGAAATTCCAGGAAACCAGTTAGGAAATCCAAAAAAAATTGCCGAGGCCATCATTGAGCTCTCCAGAAAAGCAAAAGCACCAATACGTGTATTATTTGGAAGCGATGCTTTAGAGTTTGCAAACTACAAAGTGCAGATGTTAAAAGAAGGCTTTGAGGCTAATAAAGAAATGACATTATCAACTGATTTTGCATCGTAGTAATGTCACATTAGTTTTTTCTTAAATGCCATTGCTGATTGTTCTTTTAAAACAGTGATGAGGCATTTTATTTTAATTATTAAAATATGCCACTAATATATTTCAATTGTCCACAAAAGACTTTTACTCCGGAAATAAAGGACATCTTAGCAGAACAATTAACGACTATCGCATTAAAAGTCGAAAACCTACCTGATACAGATTTCGTAAAAAGTACTTGCTGGATTTACTTCAATGAATATCCACGAGAAGATGTCTATCACGGTGGTTTCAATAAAGGAACTCACGTAATAAGTCTAGAAATAAATGCTTTTAAAGGCGGTCTCGATAGAGCGCAGAAAAAAGAGTTTATTGTCCGATTTACAAATTGTATCCACAAATATGCAGGTTTCGATAGCGATCAACTTTCTCCGGTTTATATAATATTTAGAGATATAGAAACACAGAACTGGGGAGTTTTGGGGAACACAATTCAACTAGAAGATTTAAAAAATCCCCCTGATAATGCTAAACCTATTTAAAATTAAGTAAATGAGAAATACAAAGAATTTTACTATAACGAGAAAGCGATTTCTAAAAAGTCTTAGTATTTTGAGTGCATTGACTATAACGCCCATAAGCTTTGCCTCTATAGATGACAGAGAAAACGTGATGAAAATAAAAAATAATCTAAATTCCAATGTAGATAGGCTCTATATTTTAAATGGAGGTTTAGCTATCGCACCTGATCAATCTATGTACACGCCAGGAAAGTTTAAGGATAAACCAATTACTTTAACTTGTAATGCGTACCTAATACATCGTAAAGGACAATGGATTTTATGGGACACGGGTATCAATGAATCTGTTTTTGAAGAAATAGGTGGGAAAATCATTGCTCATGGAATAAGGGGTTTTGTAGTGCGACCACTTGTCGAGCAACTTGCTGATATTGGGTTAACACCCCAAGATATAGATATCGTGATACTGTCTCATGCACACTTTGACCACGTTGGCAATGCACATCTTTTTCAAAATGCCAAATGGTATATACAGGAAGAAGAGTATAGGGCAATGTTCTCACCTAAATATGAAGATTATGGTTATTTGCCCCAGCTCTATGATTTTCTAGAAAAAAAGCAAATCATAATGGTTAACGGAGACTTGGATATCTTTGGAGACACCTCGATAAGGATAATTTCAACACCAGGACATACCCCCGGACATTGTTCCTTGATGGTGCGTCTGAAAAACAAAGGCATTGTAATACTTTCTGCTGATGTTGCCCATTACAAATATAATTTAGAACATCTCAGAGTACCTCAATTTAATAGTAACATAGCAGATTCTATTGCATCAATGAAAAAAATAGAGCAAATTATAGCAACGACCAACGCAAAACTATGGCTAAACCACGACATTAAAGAATCAGGCACTAAAAGATATGCCCCTGCATTTTATGAATAATATTGATTTGTTTGCTGAAAACCTGACCGCTAATTAGTAAAAGATCAATAGGTAGCCTAGTAAGTTTTTTTATAATCGGTATATCCGGTAAAATGTTTCATATGAAGCATCTGCTGGATTTAAATGCTATATTTTTTATTTTGGCTTTAGGAATTATTGCCACTCTTTTACCAACCCTTTGTTATGCTTATGCCTCATCAGTTTTAGTTTCAATAACTGTTGGCAGCAAGGCAAACCAAGACCACCCATGACCCAAATATTTTAGCTGTTTACAAACATTTCATTTTGACTACAACAACAATCGTTTTGGCTACACCTGTTGTTTAATAACACCGCAACTTTGTAGAAACAAAAAAGACTGAAAATGAAAATTGTAGTAACAGGGTCATTGGGCAACATCAGCAGACCTCTTGCAGAAGAATTAATTGCAGAAGGAAATTCGGTAACAGTTATAAGTAGCAGTCCCGAAAAACAAAAAGAAATTGAAGGTTTAGGAGCAAAAGCAGCCATAGGTACTATGGAAGATGTAGCTTTTCTAACAGAAACATTTAAAGGTGCAGATGCGGTGTATTGTATGGAAACGTTTGGCTTCTTTAATCCAGATTTTGATTATCTACAATATATTGACCAGATTGCCCACAATTACAAAGATGCGATTGAAGCATCCGCAATAAAAAAAGTGATTCATCTGAGCAGCATTGGCGCTCATACTTCTG
>CAXBEL010000011.1:0-40992 GCA_963974735.1 uncultured Flavobacteriaceae bacterium
ATATTCAGAGTGGTTTTACCCCATTACTAGTTGGAGCTAAAGTGGGAATAACTGAAGAAAATGGAATACTACCAAAGATAGGCTTGCTTGGTCATTTGTACCTTCCACTAGCGGCAGGGCAAGATTACAGACCCGAAACCACAGGTGTTGATTTTAGATTTGCTTTTGACCACACCTTAAATGAGCGTTCCAGCATTGCTTATAATCTTGGAGCGCAATGGGGAGATGATTCTTCAGAAGCTGCATATATTTATACCCTTGTTTATGGCATTTCGCTTACAAATAAATTAGGTGCTTATGCAGAATTGTATGGCGATCTTCCTGAGAATAGTACAGCAAATCATTATTGGGATGCCGGATTTACTTATCTCGTAAATGGCGATTTTCAATTAGATGCCACAGTTGGCTCGGGAATAGATAACGAACAGCGTATTTTACTAAGCGCCGGTTTTAGTTATAGAATAAAAAATTGATTAATCTGTGATAAAATGAATACCAAAAAAGGCACAAAGTCTTTAGAAGAGGTTCACGGTTCGATCAGCACTTCGAGTAAAAAATCCCGATGGAAGCGCATACTTGCATTTTTAGGCCCAGCGTATCTTGTAAGTGTGGGTTATATGGATCCAGGAAACTGGGCCACAGATATTGCTGGTGGTAGTCAATTTGGGTATTCCCTCCTGTGGGTCTTACTTATGTCGAACATAATGGCTTTGTTGCTGCAGAGCCTGTGCACCCGTCTGGGAATTGTAAGAGGGGTTGATCTGGCGCAAGCATCTAGAGAAACCTTCCCGCCTTTTGTAAATTTTATTCTCTATATTTTTGCAGAAATAGCCATAGCGGCATGCGATATGGCTGAAGTCATAGGGATGGCAATCGGGCTTCAGTTATTGTTTGATCTGCCCTTGATTTGGGGGGTTTGTATTACGGTTTTTGACAGCTTTTTGCTCCTTTTCCTTTTAAATAAAGGTATGCGTCGGATGGAAGCTTTTATTATCTGTCTTATTTTGATAATAGGACTGTCTTTTCTAGCGGAAATGTTTTTTGCAAAACCCAATATAGATGAACTCTTAGTGGGTTTCATACCCACTTTACCCAATAATCAGGCGCTTTATATTGCAATAGGAATAATAGGTGCTACTGTTATGCCACATAATTTATACTTGCACTCCTCCCTTGTTCAAACCCGAAGGATAAAACACACTAGAAGCGGTATAAAACAGGCTCTGCGTCTAAATTTTTTGGACTCTGCAATCGCTCTAAATTTAGCATTCTTCGTTAATGCAGCAATTCTTATTCTTGCAGCCTCCGTATTTTTTAAAAATGGTATGTACGGTGTTGCAGACATTACTGATGCGCATCAATTGTTGGAAGGGCTGTTAGGCACGAAATGGGCTCCCATTCTTTTCGCAATTGCGTTAATAGCAGCTGGTCAAAGTTCTACGCTTACAGGCACATTAGCCGGGCAAATAGTAATGGAGGGCTATTTAAATTTACGTATTCAACCTTGGGTTCGCAGATTGCTCACACGACTTGTCGCGATAATTCCTGCATTATTTACTGTAATTTATTTTGGAGAACGAGGTACCGCTCAATTGCTGGTTCTAAGTCAGGTTGTTTTGAGCTTGCAATTGGGTTTTGCTATAATTCCCCTTATTCATTTTGTAAGCGATAAAAGGAAAATGAAAGGCCATCATATAAAATGGCCGCTACGTATCGCAGCTTGGTTCATTACACTAATAATCGTTGCTCTTAATGCGAAGCTTGTTATTGACGAAGTTACGGGCTGGATAGAAGATTCATCCAATCCTATTTATATCTGGGCTTTTCTTGTACCTATAATTGCGGGTGCGGGAGTATTATTAATTTATATTACCATAAAACCGCTTTTAAAACTTCGATTGGACAAACCACGCAATATGGTGCCGCATACCATGCAATCTGTATTAAGCGAAATCATGAAAGAAAAGGTTTATAAGGAAATAGCAATTGCGATAGATTTTTCTACTTCCGATCCCAAAACCATTGCATCGGCAATTCAACTAGGGGGAATTGATGCTATTTATACATTAATTCACATTGTAGAAACGCCGGGAGCATTGCTTTATGGCAATTCCATACGCGATTATGAAACAGCCAGTGACTCTGCATTTCTGCAATCTTATAAAGAAGAATTAGAAGCGAAAGGTTATAAAATAAATACTGAATTGGGATTTGGTTCCCCAAAAAGAGCAATCCCACGTATTGTAAATAATGGAGATTTTGACCTTATCGTTCTTGGTGGGCATGGTCACGCACTTTTTAAAGATTTAATATTTGGAACTACAGTAGATAGTCTACGCCATCGGGTTAAAATACCTGTTTTTATTGCATAAAATCAAATTATATGAATGAGATTATAGATTACTTTGAACAATTAGACCCTGTTTTGGCAGCGTTTTATGCTACTCTTTTTACTTGGGGTGTAACCGCCTTGGGAGCGTCTTTGGTTTTCCTGTTTAAAGGAATGAACCGGGCATTTTTTGACACTATGTTAGGATTTACTGGCGGAGTTATGGTTGCTGCCAGTTTCTGGAGTCTACTATCTCCAGGTATAGAAATGAGTCCTGGAGAAGGATTTGTGAAAGTAATTCCTGCTGTGGTTGGTTTTGGTTTAGGAGCGGGTTTCCTATATGGACTGGATAAGATACTACCTCATTTACACGTAAATTTTGAGGAGCAGGAAGGAATAAAAACCCCTTGGCATAAATCTGTTTTATTGACCTTGGCAATAACCCTTCACAATATTCCAGAAGGTCTTGCGGTAGGTGTCTTGTTTGGTGGGGTTTCTGCAGGTTTTGAAGGCGCAACAATTGGCGGTGCAGTAGCTTTAGCTATTGGTATTGGGCTTCAAAATTTTCCGGAAGGTTTTGCCGTGGCTATGCCGTTGCGCAGACAAGGATTAAGCAAATGGAAGAGTTTTAATTATGGTCAACTATCTGCTATTGTCGAACCAATTGCTGCGGTTGCAGGGGCCTATGCGGTAATGTCTTTTCAACCCATTTTACCCTATGCACTATCTTTTGCAGCAGGCGCGATGATATTTGTTGTTGTAGAAGAAGTAGTGCCAGAAAGCCAACGCGGAAATTATACAGATCTTTCTACAATGGGCTTTATTGGTGGGTTCATCTTAATGATGACTTTAGATGTCGGGCTCGGATAAAATGTAACAGCACTTATTGTTAGTAGTCTTTATAATTAAGTAATTTTACACTAATTCGACTTATTATGAGGGTTTTACTTTTGCTTTACTTTTTATATTTAATTCCCTGTTCTGCCCAGAAACTGGAAAATGATAGTATTAGCATTAGTGAACCTATCACAACCCCAGAAATTGTTATCAAAGCCCATCTAGGCAGGTTGATTAATTTTGGTGAGATAGAGCTTAAATTAAAAGAAGTTGTTTCAGATTCGCGATGCCCCAGTGATGTGCATTGTATTTGGGCAGGAGAGATTACCTTGAAAGTTGATGTTTATAAAAACGGAAGGTTTTTTAAGGAGAAAACCATTAGCCTTTCTTCAGGAAAGAATTCTGTAACAGATATATATTCAACAGAATCTTATGGCATAAAGGCTGTTTCTGTAACGCCTTACCCACAAACAAAAGAAGGAAAAATTAGATTAGAAGATTATGTCTTAAATATTAAACGGACAGAAAATCAATGACAACCACAGTCATCTTTTCCGCAGGCACTTTTATCTTTAGAAGAACCTCCACCTAAAAATGAAGGCTTCCAGATGAATTTAGTCACTAAATATCCAAGTGCTACTAGAAATGTAATAAGAACAAGTATATTTTGAAGTAATTCCATAATTTTTATTTCAATATTTGAAATGCTGCTAAAGCTACAAGATACGCAAAACCACTCATAAATACCAGCTGAAACACAGGCCATTTCCAAGTATTTGTCTCTCTCTTTACAATAGCCAAAGTACTCATACACTGCATAGCAAAAGCATAAAATAATAAGAGTGATATTCCGCTTGCCAGATTAAAAAGAGGACCGCCCAAAACAGGGTTTACCTCACCTGCCATTCTATTTTTAATGGTTTCTTCTTCCTCGCTTCCCACACTGTAAATTGTTGCGAGTGTACCCACAAATACTTCTCTGGCCGCAAATGAACTTACAATTGCTATACCAATCTTCCAGTCATAACCCAATGGTCTAACTATTGGCTCAATTCCCTTGCCGATGTAACCTATATAGCTGTTTTCTAATTTGTGGGAAGCGATACGTTTATCAAGTTCCTGAGGAGGGAATTCTCCAGCTTCCATTTCTTGAGTTGCTCGTTCTTCCGCTTGCGCAAAATCTTCTCCCGGACCGTTAGAAGCCAAAACCCATAAAATAATAGAGATTGCCAGAATGATTTTACCCGCTCCCAAAACAAAGGATTTGGTTTTTTCTATCACATTATAAGCCACATTTTTAAATAGGGGAAGCTTATAATTGGGCATCTCAATCACAAAGAAGGATTTCGTTTTAATTTTTAAAATATTATTAAGCAACCACGCCGAAAGGATTGCCGTACCAAAACCTATTAAATACAAAGCCATTAATGCCAGACTCTGGTAATTTAAAATATAAAGCACGCGTTGATCCGGTATAACCAGTGAAATAATAATAAGATAAACAGGCAATCTGGCAGAACATGTGGTAAATGGAGTCACCAAAATTGTAATTAACCGTTCCTTCCAGTTTTCAATATTACGTGTTGCCATAATCGCGGGGATAGCACAGGCAGTACCCGAAACCAAGGGTACAACACTTTTACCACTTAAGCCAAAACGCCTCATTATTCTATCCATAAGGAAAACGACACGGCTCATATATCCTGTTTCTTCCAGAATTGAAATAAACAGGAACAAGAAGGCAATTTGGGGTATGAAAATCACAATACCACCCAGTCCAGGAATAATTCCTTCAGAAATAAGATCTGTAAAAGCTCCTTGCGGCAATGTTTCATCTACCCATTCGCCTATGCCAGCAAATGCCATATCAATCAAATCCATAGGATATGCAGACCAATCGTATATCGCTTGAAAAATGAGCAATAGAATTGCAAAGAAGATAATGTAGCCCCAAAACTTATGCGTAAGTACGCGATCAAGCCTACTCCTTAAATCCTTTGCGGCTGCGTGATCTATCTGTTGAGTCTCTTTAAGCACTCCATTGATAAATTGATAGCGAACAATGGTTTCTTTTTGCTGAAGCCGTTTAAGGTTGCTTTTACTCTCCGTCTGAAAGGACATAATGCCCTTCATCTCCTTACGGTCCAGTTTTCCAAAGTTTACGTCCTGCGTAATTACCAACCAGAGTTTATACAAGTCTTGATTAGGAAATGCTTTTCTTAAACGATCAAAATAATCTGGTGCAATAACCGATGCATTTACACATGGTTCTGTAGATAGATTTTTATACTCGGTAATAAGTTCTTTAAGATCATCAAAACCTTCGTTCTTACGCGAACTTACTAAGGCAATCTTGGTGTTGAGGCGCTCCTCCATCTTAGCCACATCGAGCGTTATCGCCTTGCGTTTCATACGATCTGCCATATTTATCACTAAAATAGCAGGGATTTTTAAATCTTTTATCTGTGTAAAAAGCAGCAGGTTTCTTTTGAGGTTTTCTACATCTGAAACCACCACAGCTACATCTGGATAATCTTTATCATTCTTATTGAGCAAAAGCTCAATAACCACATTTTCATCTAGCGAACTCGCATTTAAACTATAGGTGCCCGGAAGATCAAGAATATGTGCTTTTACGCCACGTGGAAACTTACAGATACCCTCTTTTTTTTCAACAGTAATCCCCGGGTAATTCCCAACCTTTTGGTTAAGGCCCGTTAAGCGATTAAAAACTGAAGTTTTACCGGTATTTGGGTTTCCGATTAGGGCAACGTTAAGCTGTTTGCTCATGATTACAGCTTTTCTATTGTAATGTGGTAAGCCGTCTCTTTGCGTATAGCCAGATGACTACCATTAATATTTAAATACATAGGATCCTTAAAAGGTGCCATCTGTACGAGCTCAACTTCATTGCCTGGCAGACAGCCCATTTCCAGCAGTTTTAGTGGAACCAGATCAACAGAAAACTCTTTTATTATAGCCTTCTCTCCGCGCTTTAAATGTGCCAATGAAGTAATCAACTCTTATTTAGATTAAATTTAAACAACGCAAAAGTAAGGGAAAAACACTTGATGGGAAAAGAAAACTGCCCTTAATGTATAGAATATCAATTTTAAGCGAAAGAGCCCTGAAATTAATCGGAATTTTTATTCTTTTCCAATATGCGAATATCCTCTAATAGCTTATCAATAGCATCTGGATCTGTACCATCATAAAACCCTCTAATTCTCCTTTTGCCATCTACAAGCATAAAGTTTTCGGTGTGTATCATATCATATTTACCACCGTCTCCAGTAGTTTTTACAGCGAGATAGCTCTTACGGGCAAGGTTATAGATTTCCTTTTTAGGACCAGTTACCAGATTCCATTTTTTATCATCTACGCCTTTTTCAACCGCATATCTTTTTAATTGGGCAACCGTGTCTGTTTCTGGAATAACCGTATGTGATAATAGTTTTACTTGACTATCATCTTTTAGGGCATCTTGAATCTTTCGCATATGATCTGTCATTATGGGGCAAATTGTTTGACAGGTAGTAAAAAAGAAATCTGCTACATAGATCTTGCCTTCATAATCTGTCTGGGTAATAGTGTCCCCATTTTGATTATAAAGTTCAAAATCTGCTATTTTATGATATTTCTTTACATCACGCACCGTAGTATCTACCAGTTCATCAGCTACCATTGTGGGTTGATAAATAGGAAGACGCGGTTCTGGTTTCAATAATGTGTAAAAAGTATAAACAATAATGGCAGAAAGAATTACCATTACAATGGCAAACTTTTTGTACTTAGCAAAAAAATGTAACATCTTTTCTTTTTGGGATAGCAAAATTACAACGCATAAAGCACTCCGGCATACGGCTTACCTTAAAAATTTGCCAAATGCCAGCGGCTCCGCCTGTATTTCTTTTGTTTAGACGGGGAAAAGGTTACTTTTGTGCACTTTTTGAGATAAAAACTATACATGGATCCATTTTTTGTTAAGGGCATACAATTATTCTTAAGTCTTTCTATACTAATCATTTTACATGAATTTGGTCACTTTATTCCAGCGCGTTTATTTGGGATACGAGTTGAAAAATTCTTTTTATTCTTTGACGTTAAATTCGCTCTTTTTAAGAAAAAGATAGGCGATACCGTTTATGGGATTGGCTGGTTGCCACTGGGTGGTTATGTCAAAATCTCAGGAATGATCGACGAGAGTATGGATAAAGAGCAAATGGCCGAAGAGCCCAAAGAATGGGAATTTCGCTCTAAGCCAGCTTGGCAACGCCTTATTGTAATGATAGGTGGTGTTACCGTAAATATTATTCTTGGCTTTTTAATATATATCTGCATTATTGCCTATTACGGTAAAGATGTTTCTGGACCAGCCGAGCTTCCTAACGGGCTTGCGGTTGCCGATAGCTTTAAGGAATATGGCTTTCAGGATGGTGACCAGATTTTAGAAGTAAACGGAAAAGAATTTGACAACAGCATTCAGATCAATAGGCATTTAATGCTTCGCAATGTTGAAAATGTAACTGTAGAACATCCCAATGGAACTGAAGAAACCATTGCAATTCCTGAAGACATAGGCAGCACAATGTTTCAAAGTGGAGTTGTAGCTCCTTTTTCTCCAGTTATAAAACCTGTAATAGATAGTGTTGTTGCCGGTACTCCTGCAGACAAAGTAGGTATTGTAAAAGGTGACGTTTTAACGGCTGTTGATGGAAAACTTATTACGACCTGGAATGAGTTTCAAAATATAAAAGTTGATAATCCAGATAAAACCGACTTTACCATTAACTATTTACGTAATGGATCAGAAAATCAAGACACGGTAACTTTAGATGAAAACCACAACTTTGGCGTGTATCCTAAGGCAGATTATTCTTATAAACACGTAGATTATTCATTCAGAGAAAGTATTTCTGCAGGTGTAAGTTATGGATATTGGATTTTGCATGATTATGTAGCCCAGTTTAAATATGTATTTACTAAAAAAGGTGCTACTCAGGTAGGCGGATTTGGCGCTATTGCCGGGTTGTTTCCAGATTCTTGGAACTGGTTGTCCTTTTGGGAAACTACCGCTCTAATTTCTATAATACTTGCTTTTATGAATATCCTACCTATTCCAGCATTAGATGGAGGTCATGTGATGTTCTTATTGTATGAAATGATTACCGGGCGCAAACCAAGTGATAAATTCTTAGAATATGCTCAAATGATAGGTTTCTTCCTATTAATTGCATTGGTTTTGTTTGCTAACGGAAATGATGTTTACCGCTGGCTTTTTAAATAAAGAATTAAAAATATAGCTTTTTAACGCCCTGATTTACAGGGCGTTTTTTTTATTCCCTTTTTTAAGATTTATGATGACATTTTAAATTCTAGACGATGAGTGTGTAGAAATGTTGTTATAAGGCCTCTCTAAATATAAAAGGTAATGAAAAACATAAAAAAATTAAGCGTTCGGTTTCTGATTGTTTTATACATTTTTCTTTTTGCGAATACCCTATTTTCTCAAGGAACAGCTGCACGAGCCGAAGCAAATCTAGATGAAGTTTACGACCAGTATGGATTAACCGGTGAGGGAGTAATTTATGCTATGCTCGACAGAGGTGTAGATTACAGACATCCAGATTTTATTGATGAGAACGGAAATACTAGAATCGCCTATATTTTTGATATGATCAATAATACGGGTGCTAACGCCTCCAATAATCCATATGGGGTGGGAACAATATTTACACAAGAAGAAATTAATGCTTCACTGCAAACTGGTGGTACGCCGTTAAGTACTGATAGGGGTGGTCACGGAACGGCTACCACTGGCATTGCAGCTGGAAATGGCACGGGCACCGCAAACTTGGCTTTTCAGGGAGTTGCACCTAAAGCTACTTTAATAATAGTAAAACTGGTTCAGGACGGCCATCCAGCTTTTGGCAATCAGCCAGCACAATCCTCTTTTTATAATCCAGATTACACTCCCATAGCACTTCAATTTGTTAGCGATAAAGTCGCCGAACTTGATATGCCCTCCGTTACGTTAATGAACATAGGCTCTGTAGGAGGCCCTACCGACAGCACTAGTGAAATATGTCGTACACTAGAAGATTTTATAGCCGGAGGGCACACTTTTGTTTGTGGCGTTGGTGATGATGGTGGTGCTGCTAATCATGCTTCGACCAGTATTGCTGAAGGAGAAACCATCACACTTGAGGTAAATAAAGGACAAGCAGGAAACCTGCGTTTTGATTTGTGGTACAGTGAAGATGACCGTTTTGATGTAAGTATTGAATTACCCAACGGAACAGTTTTAGGGCCTTATACCAGTCCACAGGGACCAAATTCAGCTTCAGACATCAATCTAGGCTCTGGTATTTTTTACGCGCATCGTGGGGCAAATGTTGAGTTCTTTGGCGCAACTTCAAATACACGCGAACTTCTAATTGATTTTTCTGGTTCTAACGGACTATATAAAGTAAATCTAAAAGGTGCATCCATTGGAGCTAACGGAACTTTTCACGCAACACTTAATCCATCAAGACATAGCAACAGCTCTGCAAATTACTTTAACACCTATGCAGTCGCTGGTTATAACCTCAACGATTTTACCACAGCTCCTTCTGTTATATCTCCAGGCGATTATGTTCATGACAATTCTTGGACAGATATAAATGGTGTTTCCCGTGATATAACAGGTGAAGGCGAATCTGGTGAAATATGGGCCGGCAGTAGTCATGGGCCCACCTTTGATGGCAGGTTGGGGATAGATTTTGTCTCCCCCGGTGAGGTGCTTTTTGGGGCTTACGCACCAGATTCCTATTATTCCAGCTTCGATTTTAATATTGTAGAAAACAGCGACAGAATGTATGGTATTCAAAATGCTGTGAGTGCAGCCGCACCATTAACAACCGGGGTTATTGCCTTAATGCTTCAACTCAACCCTGATCTTACCCCTGCCGAAGTAAAGTCAATTCTGCAAACAACAGCCAGAATGGACAGCTTTACGGGAAGCGTTCCCAATGAAATTTTTGGATATGGTAAACTTGATGCCTTAGCCGCGGTTACAGCTGTAGAAAACAGTCTTGGGATCTCTGAAGTTGAGATTAATAAAAACGGCCCCGTGTTTTATCCCAACCCTGTTTCTGATGGCGTTCAAATTAATAGCTCAAAAATTCCTGAGTCGATTATCCTTTACAATATGCAGGGACAAATAGTTTATCAAGAATCCCCACAATTTGCTAGAAATAGAATTCAAATGTCAAATTACCCTGCGGGAATCTATTTCGCAACGGTCAAAATAGGAGAAAAAACCACTACACATAAAATCATTAAAAAAAATTGATGACATCTGGGCTTGTTATCCGATATAGAGATAGAAAATAAAATTGATGGTAGTAAAACAAAAGATAAAACGCATTTCATAGAACAAAATAGTAGTTGCTCTAAAGTCTGTGATACACCACTCAAACAATTATGTATAAATCATATCTTTCTGTTATCTTAGTAGTATATGCAGAACGATTCAACCTCTACCCAATTCAAATTTCAGAACCACACGGTGGCCTTGATCAAAAAGAATGACAGGGCTACCTTAAAGAAATTATACAATCAGAACTATAAAAAAGTGTTGCGCTACGTACTCAAAAACAATGGGAGCGATCAACAGGCTAAAGATATTTATCAAGAAGCGTTTTTAGCCATGTGGCGCAATATAAAAGAAGATAAATTTATAGCTCAAAATGAATCTGCGGTGGATGGTTACCTATATCAAATAGCAAAAAACAAATGGTTGGATTATCTGCGTTCTGCACGTTATAAAAAAACAACCGCCATAACCCGTGAAATTGATTCAAACGAAGAATTAGAAGAAAACGAAGAAACCTACTTAACTCAAATGCGTTATGTGACTCAAGCTCTTAATAAAATGGGGGAGCGCTGTAAAAAAGTACTCCAACAATTTTATTTTGAAAAAAAGTCCATGCGAGAAATAGCCATATCCCTAGACATCGAAGAAAGTTCAGCGCGTAATGCTAAATATCGCTGTATGGAAAAACTGAGAAGTCTGGCACAAATCAAAACCCCATGAATACCGAAATCTATCATAACGAAGAAACCTACACGTTATTTGATGCTTATTTTTCAGATGATCTGGATACAGAGGAAAAAATGCAGTTTGAACAAAAATTGAAACAGGACGAATCATTTAACTCTGCTTTTCAAGAATATAAATTACTTAATCTTGGCATACAGGAAAAAGGTATGCGTGAAATGGTAAACGACTTTCAGGAGGAGTTAGAAACCCATAAAAAGCCAAAAAATCCCTTTGGCTATGCCTATGCAATCGCAGCAACCTTGGTTATAATTACCGGCATTATGGCGTGGATTATATTTTTTACGCAAGATCCTGCACAGCGCCTATATGCCGCCACCTTTAAACCAGATCCTGGATTACCTACAACTATGGGGGAACAATCCAATTATGAGTTTTATGAAGGAATGGTAAATTATAAAAGAGCGGAGTACGATAAAGCTATAGAAAGATGGGCTCCTTTATATGCTCAATCTCCTAATAATGATACGTTGAATTATTTTCTGGGTGTAGCAAATCTAGCTTCTGATAAAACCGTGGAGGCTAAAAATTATTTGGAGCACTCAAAAACGCAAAAACAAAGTATATTTTATGAAGATGCGCTGTATTATCTGGCGCTTACTCAGATTAAAGCAAATGAGCTGGATGCTGCTGCAAAAACGTTAGAATCATCATCGACAGAAAAAAGCAAGAAACTGCTTGAGAAGTTAAAAAACCTATAGAAAAACTATAGATGAGTGTTTTAAATAATCTGGTGTTAATTGTTTTTAAGCGTCCTTCTTCTAAAGATAAAGTATAGGATTAGTCCAATTATCAGAATTCCTAAAACACAATACGGCCAAGATGCTGTTTGTGCGATGTTAATAGGCGATTTGTCACCCATTAAAATCAATCCTGCCCAATATTGTGGGTGAAGTGTTCTGCCTTCGGCAGAAGTAAGATAATGGAGTTTGGCATTTCTTAATGCCACATCTTTAGGCAAACCATCAGCAAGATCATCGTAAAAAGCACTTATTACTACAGCACTCGCCTGTTCATCAATATTCCATAAACTGGTCAATATGCTTTCACTCCCGGCATAATTAAACGCATGTGCAAGAGATATCATTCCCTCTCCCGGCCGGTATGTAGGGCGCCCAGTTTCACAAGCAGTTAGCAGAGCCAGACCTGAAGAAAAATTATAGTTATAGATCTCGTAAGAGTAAAGTGAATTGTTTTCAATTAGATTGGCGTCCTTTGGGTTTTTAGCAAAAATAAGCCTCGAAAGCTCGGGGTTTTTATTATTGCTTTCAGCATGAGTCCCTATGTGAATGATAGTATGTTCTTTGGCACTGTTTATAAAAACCTGCTTAGAAGCATCTTCATTAATAAAAAAATTTCCATCAAAACGCCTGGCTGAACTTTTTGCTAAATCTACACTAAAAGGTTGTCTTAAAAGGGTGAGATACGTTTTATCGAAAGCAATAGAATCTGTTATCGCCACTTCATAATTGTGCTTCATTTTTTCAGTAAACTCTGGCGCATAAGCGACAAAATCTTCATTATAATCTACCTCTTTGCTTTTATGCTTTAAAAGCAGCAGACTATAATCATAAGAAACCACATAATCTGCCAATATGCTTTTTTCTGAAAAATCTGCCAAGGATTTTATTCTCTGGGGCGACAACAATTCAAAACTTAAATTAAAAAGTTCACCATCTGGGATAATCAGCACTTTCCCTGTCGTGATATATTGCTGTATAGGGTGCCATATCTGACGGTATAAAGAAGTTGAAGCCTTTGAAATATCCTGTATATCTGTTTTAGAATCAGAAAGCAATTCTATGTTTTTCGCTTCTCTATCATAATCCAGCGGCACCCATTTCTTATCATTTTCAGTAACCACATAAGCATAGAGGTTGTCGGTAATAAAAACATAACGAATTAATGTTGTGTTTGCCGGAATATTTTTTTTATAACCCGCGATTGTCTCTTCTATATTGCCATAACGCATGGCATAATATTTTGGCTCCTTTTGTTTTAAGGAATCCAGAAAAGAATCCCATTTATTGATGCTTTCTACAAAATCAGCAACATCTATTTCGCTCATTTCCTCTGAGAGCAAATTGTTTAGTTCCTTTCGTAGTGATTTTTCTCTTTCTAAAATACTTTCAGAGACATCGTAAACTTTAAGGTCATTTAAATTTAGCCTTGCCCGTATTCTGTTATAAAGTGAGGATTCATGAAGCTGAATTATTTTCTCTACATAATCTGCGTTACCTGTTAATTCAAATAATTCAAGATTAAGCTTTTTGGCATATTTAAAAATTTCAAGATTATCTGCTATAAGATTATTTACATTCTCGTGAGAGGTTATAAGGGATTTTCTATTTGCCAGAAGATCTATGGCAATTTGTATATTTTGATAAAGTTCATTTAACGAAGTTTCATTTTTATGAGCTAGAAGATGGTGCTTTGCCTTTGTGTTTAAAAGGAGCATTTCTGCACGATTCCCTTCAAAATAATATTGATCACGTATATTTTTGTCTGTTTGCTGTAAACGGTATGTCTCCAAGCTCATTGAAGACCATTTTAACGCCTCTTCATATTGCTCATGCTCTAAAGAGATTCTGGTCATTGTAACTAATGCGTGGTTTGCTAGAAAGCTGTTTTCACCATATTGTTTTTTTGTGTAGTTATAAACTGATTCTGCCGTATCCAGCCCTTTCTCATATATCCCTGCTTTAGAATAAGCCTGAGAAAGGTTTAAAAGCAAAAAAATCTGATTTTGACTCCATCCTTCGGGAGTGCTTTTTTTGTAATTTATTTGCGATTTTTCATAAGCTGTAACGGCTTCTTTGTAATTGCCCATTTTACTTTTTGCATCTCCATAAACCGAATATAGTTGTGCATACCAATTATAGTTCTCCCCTTCCAGATGTTGTAATGACTTTTCGGCTTCCGCCAAATAATCCAGTGACTCATTAAGCGCATCACTGTAGATTGTCATCTCCCCCATCATAAGGGCCGCATTAAAAAATTGCAAGCTGTTCTTGGCAAAATTCTTTTTGGCATGAGCATAACCTATTTCAGCAAACTTTTTAGCCTTCTCTTTATCTCCCATATCATTGTAAAGGCTTCCTATATTTCTATATGCAATAGAAAGATTTCCCAGTACCCGTGAGGTCAAGGGATGATTATTGGTCTCTTTTAAAAAACGCTGAAAGAGTCTCATACTTTCTAAAGACAACTGCATCGCCTCAGAATATTCCCCTTCTGTCTCTTTAACCATAAACCAATTGCCCTTTATTGTTCCTGGGAGATAAAACTGGTTCTCTGGAGTTTTCTCCATATCATCAATGCCCTCTAAAGCCAACTTAAAATAATAGTTGGCGCTATCTGGCTGTGCTGAAAAACTCTTTATCGCGCCTTGATAATTATATATACGCGGGGCAATGGGAAATTTATCTTCGGGATTTGCGCGCATTACATCTATCGCGCTTTCTATATGAGAAAACAACAAATTAAAATCTCCTTGCTTCATCCCATATTCTGCCATATAATATTCAGATTCTGCTAATTTTATGGGATCTTTTAAAACCACAGCCTGTTCATTTGCGTTGCTTGCATAGTTGTAGGCTTCCTGCGGTTTGCTCAAATCATTGTATAATGATGCAAGTTCAATATTCGCGAGATAGTTAACGGTTGGATTCTCTGTATTAGAAAGAATATGCGAATACAAACTGGATGCTTCCTCCAAAGCTGTCTCTGGATTCTGGATTATTTCAATTTTACCCAAAGGATAGATACAAGCTGCTAATGCTGTATAAGAATTGCTGGATTTCAGTTCTTTTATATAAGTATTTAGCCGGGTAGACGCGTGCTGTATGCTATCATCCTGAATAAGGCGATTTATGTCCTCTAATACGGTGTTCTCTTCTTGGCCAAAAAGCGGGATACTAAATAGAAAACACAGAAAAAAGGTGCACAGTACTTTGGGTAAGCTTACCATTCATCTCTAAAATATGAATCACACTATCTCAAAAAATTGTGATTGTTCTTTATTAGTCATTGAAATTTAGTGTTTTTTCCTTGTTTAAAAAATATTGAATAAATTTTTATATGAACAAGCTGGGCTTATTCTATCTGCTTTGCCTGCCCTTTTGAAGGATTATTACAACAAGAAAAAATAATTTTTATTTTTAGTTTTGTCAGTTTGAAAATTTAGGTATATTTGCATCCGCTTAACGAAAACTAAGCGACGTTCTTAATAAGACAAAATTTAAAATTCCTTAACGGTAAAGCTAGCTATAGCTTGCTGTTTAAAAATATATTCCTCCTTAGCTCAGTTGGTTAGAGCATTTGACTGTTAATCAAAGGGTCCTTGGTTCGAGCCCAAGAGGGGGAGCAAAATGAAGCCTTAACTATTTATAGTTGAGGCTTTTTTGTTTTTAGGAAGTAATTTTTATCCCACATTTTGTACAATGAAAACAATTATTTTTAAAAGTTTCTACTATTTTGAGATTTTTTCAAGACTTATTCCAACGAACAATTTCTGTTAATTATAATCTAACATAGAACCGGTTAGCGGGAGTTTTTATTAACTTCATACAACTAACAAAAAATCACTACTATGTTACGATGGACAATTATCTTTATCATTATTGCGATAGTCGCTGCAATCTTTGGATTTGGTGGGATCGCAGAAGGAGCTGCAGATATTGCTAAAATTCTATTCTTTATCTTTCTCGTTCTCATTGTTATTTCTCTGTTTATGGGCAGGAGAAAATTATAATATAATTATAAGTATTAAAAAATTGTTAATCACTTTTAGATTTGATATTCATTTAATACTTTTAGTATAACATATTCGGGGTGCTACTTTTAGCTGAGAATATACCCGCGACTAATTGGATAATGCCTTTTAGAAAATATGTTGGTTAAGGGAATGCAAGGCTTAAAAACCTTTTCATTCCCTTTTCTTTTTTCTATCTCCACAACATAACTTAATCTTTTAAGCCATTTTTAGTTTTTCTTATACGGCTGGTGCTATTAATTTTGTATTATGCTGCCAACATTTCTATTTATGGCAAACCAGATTGATAATACTTCTGTAAAAAAAAGCAAGGCGCCTTTATATATATCCTTACTTCTTCTTGCCTCTTTGATCGCTTGCTATTTTGCCATACCAGAGGTTAAGGATTTTTTTAATGAAGCGTGGAGTGTACTTACCAGTAATGATAAAACCCGTATAGAACAATGGGTTTCAAATTTTGGGTGGTTGGGTCCAGTGATCATTATCCTTGCTATGGTGCTGCAAATGTTTTTGCTTGTCATTCCCAGCGTTTTACTAATGGTCGTGGCTATTCTGGCTTATGGTCCTATTTGGGGTAGTTTAATTGCCTTTTCAGCAATTTATGTTGCTTCTTCTGTGGGTTACTTATTGGGAAATTATTTTGGCCCAGTACTTATAGAACGCTTAATTGGTCAAAAAACTGAAAACAAAATCGCAGATTTTATTGATGATTATGGTTTTTGGGCTGTTATTATTGCAAGGCTAAATCCGTTTTTATCTAATGATGCAATAAGCTTTGTGGCGGGGATTTTAAAAATGGGCTATTGGAAGTATATAGGAGCTACGCTTGCCGGTATTGCTCCACTTACCTTTTTTATTGCTGTAATGGGGAAAAGTACAGACAGTCTTAAAAACGGACTCTTGTGGGGGTCTATAGTAAGTCTCGTGATTTTTGCAGGATATGTATACTGGGATAAAAAACGAAAGAAAAGTTAGCTACCAAAGCCTTATAAATATGGAAACCAAACCGATCATCATCGAGTAAAAAAGAAATTCTGCCACTCCAAAATCTGCAAACAAACCTCTAAAACATCCTTTCTTCTCTGGTTTACTCGGGCAGGTTTTATAAAATTGCACAAAAGGCCAAAAACCATCCTGCGGTCCTTCTGCTATTATTTTAGTTTCGACATTTTTCTTTTTGCCTGCATCTGTAAATAGATAGACTTCGTATTGCCCTTCAGCACTTGAAGTTAAAAATCGTGGACTTATTTCAAAACTGTTTACTGATAGTGCCACCAGGTTAAGCCCTAAAAACAGAAAGGCTACAATACAAATACGCTTACACTGCATTTTAAATAACTGCTCATTAATTACAGGTATAAAATTACCGTTAACATATGGTTCTGAACAAGGGGGAAATCCCCCTTTATAAATATTCTTACAGCCTTGCGTTTTGTTCACAACAGCGACAATACTGAAACCGGTAAGTTTTTATTTTTATAATTGTCATGACAAATGAAACCACCGCTGTTTCAGGCTTCATCAACTCTTTGTATCTTGTATAAAAATTGAGCCTATGTCAAGAACCACATCTATTTCTGCCCTAACAACCTTGCTGTTGGTTATTTTTATTATGACTGAAAATTCAGTACTCAATGCCCAAAATATTTCCAGAAAGGAAAAGAAAATTGTCCAAAAGGTAAAACAGAACAATTCTGAAGCCATCAAGTTTCTGGAGACTGTTGTAAATGTAAACAGCGGCACAATGAATCCAGAAGGGGTAAAAGCTACGGGAGATCTATTTGCAAAAGAGTTTGAGCAAATAGGATTTAAATCTGAATGGATTGATATGCCTGAAGAAATGAATCGTGCAGGTCACCTTTTTGCTTCTATTGAAGGTGATAAAGGCAAACGCCTTTTGCTTATTGGTCATCTGGATACCGTTTTTGAAGAGGATAGCGAATTCCAAAAGTTTGAACCCATTAATGATAGCATCGCAAAAGGTCCTGGAGCAAATGATATGAAGGGTGGTGATGTGATTATTCTGTATGCTTTAAAAGCTTTAAGAGAGGCCAATCTGCTGGATGATGCTCAGATAATCGTTGCCTTTACAGGAGACGAAGAAAGTACCGGAAAACCCATTAGCATTAGCAGAAAACCCTTGATAGATGCAGCAAAACGAAGTGACATCGCTCTGGGTTTTGAAAATTCTACCGGCTTTGATAATGCTACAGTGGCTAGACGTGGCTCTTCTGGGTGGAAGGTAAACGTTACCGGTAAGCGTGCCCACTCTTCAGGGATTTTTGGCGATGGAACTGGGGCTGGAGCCAATTTTGAACTTGCCAGAATTTTGCATCAGTTTTATACCGAAGTAAAAGGGGAAGATCTACTCACTTTTAATCCCGGGATTATGCTGGGCGGAACAACTCTTGAAGTTGACGAACAAAAAAGCAGAGGAACCGTTTTTGGCAAAGACAATGTAGTTGCACAAACGGCTTTTGCAATGGGTGGTCTACGTTTTATTTCGGAAGAGCAAAAAGAAAACGCAAGAAATAAAATGCGGGAAATAGTAGCAGATAATCTACCTCAGACCAGTGCCGAAATCAGTTTTATAGACAGTTATCCCGCTATGCGGCCAACAGATGAGAATTTTGAACTATTAAAAGTATTAGATCAGATAAGCCGTGATCTAGGTCAGCCAGCGGTTGAGGCTTTTGATCCTGCAAAACGTGGTGCGGCAGATGTTTCTTTTGTTGCAGAATATGTTGCCTGTCTTGATGGACTGGGTACGATGGGCGGCGGCGGTCATACGCCTTCAGAAACCGTTAATCTTAAAACCATTGAGTCTTTGACTAAACGTACCGCTCTATTAATTTACCGCCTTATCAATCAAAAACGATAACCGAACAGTAATAAAATTGATTTTAAGAGTGAGAAGTTTATCTTAGTCCTATTCAGGTTTATTAATTTTAGGCCTTCCTAATTTTTGCTCCTTATTGAAGTCTTATTAAGAAAATCAAACAGGGAATAATTCTCAATGGAAAAATGAAATGAAAAAAATTCTTGCTTATCCACTTAGTGTTATTTTTTATTTGGCTTTCGGCCTAATGCTGGCTCTTTTTCATCCCATACAATGGATCTGTTATAATTTATTTGGTTATCAAGCACATAAAAAAAGTGTCGATTACCTCAACTTTATGTTGATGCGTTGTCTTAATCTTCTAGGAACCACCTTTAAATTTAATAATCCTTATAAAATCTCCCGGGATCAGCCGTGCATCATTGTGGCTAATCATCAAGGCCAATACGATATACCGCCTATAATCTGGCATATGCGTAAAATGCATCCTAAGTTCATCAGCAAAAAAGAATTGGGTAAAGGCATTCCAAGCATTTCCTACAATTTAAGGCACGGCGGCTCCGCGCTTATAGATCGAAGAAATAAAAAGCAATCGCTACTTGCAATACGTGAACTTACAACCACAATGAACGCTACAAATAGATCTGTTGTAATTTTTCCTGAAGGAACCCGCAGTCGTGATGGTATCCCAAGTGGATTTGCGGCAGGAGGTTTAATTACTTTGTTTTCTGCAATGCCCAATGCATTAGTGGTACCGGTAACTATTCAAAATTCCTGGAAATTGATGCGCTACGGAGCATTTCCCCTAGATATAGGTGTCAACGTGAGTCACACTGTGCACAAACCTATTCCTGTATCGTCTATGGAACCTATGGATTTAGTCGAAAAAGTTCAGGAAGTAGTATTAGCAGATTTTCCCGAAGTTCGCCCGCGTAAGAAAGGCCCAACGCCTATAACAAAAAAAGTAAATGAATAATATGTTATCTGCTGAAGACGAAGCCTTAATTGAAAAAACCAAAGTTTTTGTTCAACAAACACTGGAAAATGCTGAAGGTGGTCATGACTGGTTTCATACCTTACGTGTTTACAACAATGCCTTACAAATAGCAAAAGGAGAAAATGTAAACACGCTTATTGTAGCACTGGGAGCGCTACTTCATGATATTGCCGATTCTAAATTTCACGACGGTGATGAATCTGTAGGCCCAAGAGTAGCCAGAGAATTTCTGATTAAAAATAACGCTGATAGTGCTGTGGTAGAACACATCATTGCGATAATAAAAAATGTATCTTTTAAAGGAGGTAATATCGATAGGGATTTTAACTCGTTAGAGCTTCAAGTAATTCAGGATGCAGATAGGCTTGATGCAATAGGCGCAGTGGGAATTGCTCGTACATTTAATTATGGCGGTTTTAAAAACAGAAAAATATATGATCCTGCGATCCCACCACGACTTGATATGACTCCCGAGGAATACAAAAAGTCAACTGCCCCTACAATTAACCATTTCTACGAAAAACTTCTGCTCCTAAAAGATCGCTTTAATACAACTACCGGTAAACGTCTAGCTCAAAAAAGACATGAGTTTATGGAGCTGTATCTCAAGCAGTTTTACGCAGAATGGAATGGGGATTTTTAGAAAAGGCTCATTTGCCCACATTTATACTGTTCGTGAAGCGAGGTGTTTAAAGGCGGAATTCCCCTGTCTTTTATAAATTTATTTCTTGCCAAAGTTATCTGCTTCTTAATCTGTTCGGCAAATTCCCCTTCTCCGCGCATTCTGCGGCCAAACTGGGAGTCATTTAAAGTGCCACCATGACATGCTGCAATTTGATGCAAAACCTTCTCGGCTCGATCTGGCATTGTTTTGCGAATCCAGTCTTCAAATATTTCTGCAATAGCTCCATTTAACCGCACTACCGTATAGCCAACATCCTTTGCTCCCATTTGCGCCACTTTTTTTACTAACGGTATAATCTCGTGGCTATTGATCCCAGGAATAATGGGAGCTGCCATAACCCGAACAGGAATTCCTTCCGCAGAAAGTTTTTCAACAGTCTCTAGTCTTCTTTTAATTGTTGCTGTACGTGGTTCTAGTAATCTTCTCGTGTCTTCGCTTAAAGACGTAATAGAAATGTTTACTTGTATCAAATTATCTTTAGCCAACTCTTTAAGTAGATCAAGATCCCTTTGGATCAGTGCATTTTTAGTAATTATACCTACTGGATGTTTATATTTTAAAAATAGCTGTAAAAGACTTCTTGTAATTTCCAGTTTCTTTTCAATAGGCTGGTAGCAATCTGTATTACCAGAAAGGACGATGGGAACAGCTTTCCAGTTCTTGGATTTTAACTTTTGCTCCAGTAATTGAGCAGCGTTTTTCTTGACTAAAATTCGGCTCTCAAAATCAAGCCCTGCTCCGTACCCCCAATATTCATGAGAATTACGCGCATAGCAATACACACAACCATGTTCACATCCTTGATATGGGTTTAAGGAATAACCCATTCCCACATCAGGACTCTCAACTTTGTTGACAATGGTTTTTGGAAAAGTATCTAAATAAAGAGTCTTATTATTTTCAGCTTCATCGCCTTCCTTGTCACAATAATTTAAAAAATCATCCCGCAGTTCATGACTGTGCTCAAAGAAACGATTTGCCACTCGTTTCTGAGCTCCTCTACCTTTAATTGATTCCTCTTTCATAATTAATGGAATTATTACAAATATAAGGAATATTTCCTAGTAATGCGCAAACGTTTTCTTTTAGTATCTTTAATCAAACAATCATAAATCATACCCTATGAAACGTAGATCCTTTATTAAATCAACGGCCGTATCAGGAGCGGCTTTTACAATTGTTCCCAGTTTTGTTCTGGGGAAAAATCACGTCCCGCCCAGCGATACATTGTATATTGGCGCAGTGGGTGTAGGTGGTCGTGGCGGTGGTGTTGTGCGTGAACTTACGGCAACAGGAAAGGTGAAATTTGTTGCTATGTGTGATGTGGATGATATACGTGCGGCAGAAAGTTATAAAGCCCATCCAGATGCAAAAAAATATAAGGATTTTAGAAAAATGTACGATAACCATCTAAATGATTTAGATGCCGTTATGGTCGCTACGCCAGATCATAATCACGCAACAGTGGCATTGCCCTTTATGCGTGAAAAAAAACACGTTTATGTAGAAAAGCCCTTAACCCATAATATTTATGAAGCACGCTTGATGGCAAAAACAGCCGCAGAGCAGGGAATCGTAACTCAAATGGGAAATCAGGGAAGTTCTAGTGATGGGATAAGAACCGCTCAAGAATGGATCGACGCGGGTGTTATAGGAAAAGTACATAAAGTAGATTGCTGGACTAATCGTCCGGTATGGCCTCAGGGCTTTAGAAATATTAATACGGGGGAGCCTGTTCCAGACACATTAGACTGGGATCAATGGTTGGGCCCAGCAGCACAAAGACCTTACAATTCAGCTTATTTGCCTTTTAAATGGCGCGGTTGGTGGGATTTTGGAACCGGTGCTTTAGGAGACATGGGATGTCATATTATGGAAACCCCATTTAAAACCTTACAATTGGGTTATCCTTATGAGGCTGAAGCCAGTTGCACAACTATATGGTCTGATGATTTTGTAGAAGCTGATTTCAGTTCGGCTTGTCCTCCTTCTTCTATTGTACGCTTAAAATTTGATTCTGACATTCACGGCGATGTTGCTTTAAACTGGTATGATGGTGGTTTAATGCCAGATCTTCCACCAGAATTAAAAGATGGTGAAAGCCCAGGTGAAAATGGTGGTGGAAGTATTTTTTATGGAGAAAAAGGAATTATGATTACAGATACTTATTCTGGAAATCCGCGTCTTTTACCTTCTGAGCGAATGACTGATTTTACACCGCCAAAAGAAACATTAAAACGTGTAGAAAATGGTCACGCCGGTAACTGGGTTGAAGCCTGTATGACCGGTAGCGAAACCTCATCACCTTTCTCTTACGCAGGTCCACTAACGGAAGCTGTACTTATGGGTAACCTAGCAATTCGTGCTTATCAATACAAAGCTTTACAGCCCGGCAAGACCGCTAGCGATTGGTCACCTTATGATTATCCAGGACGTAAGACCTTGAAGTGGGATGGAGACAATATGAAAGTCACCAATCTGGAAATGGCCAATAACTGGGTTAAGGGAGAATATAGAGAAGGCTGGGAAATCTAATTAAGATCCCGGGAATTCTGCCTTTCTTTTTTCAAGGAAGGCAGAGGTCCCTTCTTTAAAATCATCTGTACCAAAACAATTGCCGAAGCTTTCAATTTCTTTATCAAAGCCATTTACCCCGTCAATAAAACCTGCATTTACCGCTTTTATTGCGGCCTTAATAGCGACACCGGAATTGCGGCTTATTTTATTCGCTATTTTTTCAGTAAACGGAATTAACTCTTCTAAGGTGGTTACATGATTTACAAGCCCATATTGTAAAGCTTGACTCGCATCTATCATTCCTGCGGTAAAAATTATTTCCATAGCACGGCCTTTGCCTACTAACTGAGGAAGCCTTTGTGTACCCCCATAACCAGGTATAACACCTAGTGAGACTTCAGGTAAACCCATTTTTGCATTATCACTTGCAATTCTAAAATGGGCGGACATAGCCAGTTCAAGACCGCCACCCAATGCAAAACCGTTGATTGCAGCTATTACCGGTGTTCCTAATTTTTCAACAAAATCAAATAAAAGCTCTTGCCCTTTTCTAGCAAGTTCTGATCCTTTATCCACATCAAAATCTGCAAATTCACTAATGTCTGCTCCTGCAACAAAAGCTTTTTCTCCACTTCCGGTTAAAATGATGACCCGCGTATCTTCATCGGCATCAGCTTCCTCAAAAGCATCATGCAATTCGGCTATGGTTTCCCGGTTTAGCGCATTTAATTTTTTGGGTCTGTTTATAGTAATAGTGGTTATTGATTCTTCTCTGGATATAAGGATGTTCTGGTAACTCATAGTTAGTTCAAATTATATTTTTTGAAATAAAATTGTCTTAATCTGCGGGTTCTTCTTTGGGAAAGGATAGCTTAAAAACGGTGCCTTTGCCCACTGCTGAAGTAAAAGTAATGTTTCCTTTATACGTTTCCACAATATTTTTGACCATTGCAAGTCCAAGACCCATTCCACTGGATTTGGTTGTAAACTTTGGTTCAAAAACTTTTGGAGCATTTTCCTCTGAAATACCAATACCGTTATCTATGACGATTATACACACATTTCATAGATGTCATTATCCTCATCTGTTTTTACCTCAACCCGTATATGTCTATTTTCAACACCGGCGGTTGCCTGTATAGCATTTTTAACCAGATTCGTAATAACTCGTATTAGTTGAGTACGATCGAATTTTGCTATTATCTCTTCCCTATCGGAATAAAAACTTATAGCGTGCTCATTAAATATATCCAGAGCTAATTTTGTCACGAAAACAACATTTAGCGTCTCGTTTTGCTGAGCCGGCATATTTGCAAAATTTGAAAATGCCGAAGAAATGGAACTTAATGTATCTATTTGCTGAATAAGTGTATCGCTATATTCATCTAGTTTGTGCCTAATCTCAGGATCTTCTGGATCAAAACGACGTTGAAAACTCTGTACAGTTAACCGCATAGGTGTCAACGGATTTTTAATCTCATGAGCCACCTGTTTAGCCATTTCGCGCCAAGCCTGTTCCCGTTCACTTTGTGCCAATTTTGCGGCACTTTTCTCCAGCTCATCAATCATACTGTTATAAGATTTCACCAGATTGCTTATCTCTTCACTGGCGTCGTCTATTTCAATTTTCTGATTGCGTTTATCAAGACGTGTTTGGATCATTTTATCACTAATTGTTTTTAAACTTCGTGTGATATATCGTGATAAAAAGTAGGACAAGCCTATTGCGATAAGCAACATAAACAGATAACCTTCTGCCAGTCTCCTTAAGAATTCGTCCAGCTCACGGGTAATAAAATCATCATCTTGAATATAAGGCAGATTAAGTATTGCCAACGGCTTAAACTGGTTGTCTAAAATGTAGGTATAGGAAGATTGATACTTAACCCCATCTTTTTCTATGTGCTCCACCCAGCGTTTACCTGGATTATCTGCGCGCCTACTTGGAGTATCTGCAAGACCATTTAAAATTCGTAAAGGAATTTTAGCATCAGAGCTGTCTGTGAGAAAACCTTCCTGAGATTTTACCAGCAGATTTCCCTCTAAATCATATACTTTAATAGGCAATTTGTGAACATCTGCAATACGGTAAATATCCTTATCCCATTTAAGGATGTATGGGATTTTTTCAGTGATAACTTCAAATGAGGTTTTATCGAGAACATAATTGATCTCATCCCTTATTTGATCCTCTTTACGCAATAACCTATCCTTGTGATATTCTTCAGCCTCCTCTTTGTATTGTATAACAGCCAATATTCCTATCAGGATGGAAGCCCCCAAAATGAGAAGGATCATCGTGAAAAAAATACGGGTACGTAAAGAAAGTTTATTTATTTTCATTCACCTTCAATTAATCAAAAATCACGCCGTTAGGCATTAGGATTTTTATCTCTAATGCGCTTGTACAATCGAATTCCCAACATGAGCAAAACGGCCAGTCCTATTAATCCTACTAATCCATAAATCCAGTTTACAGCACTTTTTGTAATTGCAAGAAAAATAACCGCGAAAAGTATAAGAGTTGCCCCTTCATTCCAAATCCTCATATAGCGGGACGAATATTTCACAATTCCCTTTTGCAATTGCTTGAAGATAGAATGATTTTTAAAATGGTAGGCAAATAAAAGCACAACAAAACCAAGTTTTATCTGCATCCACGGCGCATAAAACAAACCCGGATTTAAATAAAACATTATCAAGCCAAAAGTTGTTGCCAATATCATGGAAGGCCAGGTTATTATAAACCACAAGCGTTTTGCCATTAGACCTAATTGAGTACCCAAAATAGTCCTTTCAGGCTCTTCTTTTTCTGATGCCTCTATTTGATATATAAAAAGACGGGGGATATAAAACAGTCCCGCAAACCAGGTCACAATAAAAATGAGGTGCAGGGATTTTATATAAAGGTAATATTCCAAAAGTGCTGATTAGTGCGTTAAAGCTTCTAAAACAAAGCTATTAATATTATATAATTAAAAAACAAAGGTAGCAAATTGAAAAATGCAACTTGCCACCTTTGATATCTGTTATTTCAGAAAGAATTATTCCTCAGTCTCAACAAAAAGATAATTTAAGTTTAATGCGTTAAACTCAGAATTAAAAGTGCTTATTTCATCAGAAACCAGCTTGTCAAACTTATTTAATTCCTCTTTTATTTTTGCTGTCAATTCATTTTTCACAGCGATATCCTGCTTTGTAGGGCCAAAATCCCCCATACCCACTAAGCTGTTTAAATGAGCCAATTTATTAGTCAGTTTTATAGGGAAATTAAGCGGATCCTGCCCACTTTTATTTTGGGTCTGGTATAAAGCTTTTTCTATCTCAGAAAACTGCTCTTCCAATTTTTTAGCTTTTTCCCGTAATTCATCAGTTCGGGAATCTTCCTTGTACTGTTCCCTAAAAGATTTAAGCTGTTCATTTATCTTCCTAATATTCTTGATGCTTTTATGAGCTCGATCTACGGTTATATTAACATCATTAATAAACTCAAATTGGGCTTGCATATCTTCAACGGAGGCTTCAGAACGCGGATCAGGAATTACACTATAATCTTGTGTAAAATCCTCGCCGTTTACATTCAGTTTAACTTTATAAGTGCCCGGCGCTTGAGCAGGGCCATCTGTACTCGCCCACCACAAAATCATCCCCGGAAGGGTTTCTGCACCCTCATAAGTCATATCCCAATTAAATTGATTTGCTCCTTCAGAAACTTTTAGTTTATTTTTCTTGTCGTGATCTGAATAAGATTTTATTGTATCATTTTTAGCATCAAAGTAGGTGAGTTTGACAGTATCTTTCTTCGTATCATATTCCTTTAAATAAAAATATGTCATCACTCCTGAGGGGTGATTGGTTCCCGCAGTTTTTGATCCTGAGCGACTACTACCTCTCATACGATACGTATCTTTAGGTTTAAAAAGGACTACTTCTTCATTTTCAGGTTGGTTATATAATTGATGCAACAAACTCAAATCATCAATAATCCAAAGACTTCTTCCTTGTGTTGCCACAATAAGGTTATTTTCTTTAATAGCTAAATCGGTAATTGGAACAATAGGTAGATTCAATTGAAATGGTTTCCAGTTTTCACCATCATCAAATGAAATATACATACCGGTTTCCGTCCCGGCATAAAGCAAACCCTCCTGCTTAGGATCTTCTCGCACAACCCGTGTAAAATGTTCTGCAGCTATACCTGTTGTGATTTTTTCCCAGCTTTTACCGTAATCTGTAGTTTTGTATAAATAAGGTGCGAAGTCCCCTGATTTATATTTTGTTCCTGCGATATAGCAAGTCCCAGCATCAAAATAACTAGGCTCTACACTGTTTATCATCATCCATTCTGGCATTTTCTGAGGAGTGACATTTTCCCAGTTTTCACCGCCATCACGCGTCATATAAACCAAGCCGTCATCACTACCTGTCCAAAGCAAACCTTCCTGTATAGGACTTTCATTAGCCGCAAAAATTGTACAATAATATTCTACAGATGTGTTATCCTGCGTTATTGGTCCGCCAGATGATTTTTGTTTTGAAGCGTCGTCTGTAGTCAAATCCGGACTTATAACTTCCCAGCTTTCTCCTTCGTTTGTGGTTTTATGAACTTTGTTTGAAAACGTATAAAGTGTATTGGGATCGTGACGTGAAAACATTATTGGGAAATTCCATTGAAAGCGGTATTTCATATCCTCTGCCCCATGACCCATTGGGTTATCTGGCCACACAGAAACAGATCGTACCGTTTCCTTTTCATGATTAACACGGGTTAAAAAGCCGTCGTAACTCCCACCATAAACAATATTGGGGTTTTTAGGGTCTACAGCAATATGTGCAGATTCTCCCCCAGCAGTACTTTCCCAATCATCTTCTGTAATACTGTTACCAGTACTTCTATGGGGGATGCGAACCGTAGAGTTATCCTGTTGTGCCGCATAAATACGATACGGGAAACTATTATCTGTTGCTATTCTATAAAATTGGGCTGTTGGTTGATTGTGGTATGTGCTCCAGGTTTCCCCACCATCATAAGTGATTTGCGCTCCACCATCATCTCCAATAATCATACGTTTAGGATCTTCTGGGGCTACCCAAAGATCGTGATGATCACCGTGCGGAGCATTATAGGTTTCAAAGGATTTACCTCCGTCAGTACTTTTATGGTATCTCACATTCAATACATAAACAATATCTTCATCCTGTGTATCTGCATAAACACGTGTATAATACCAGGCACGTTGTCTCAGCTTTCGCTCTTCGTTTACCAGCTCCCAGGTATCTCCACCATCATCGCTTCGGTAAAGTCCTCCTTTGTCTTTATTTTCCACAATTGCCCAGACACGCTCTGAATTAATCGGGGAAACGGTTATTCCCATTATACCCAAAGTATCCGTAGGAAATCCTTCATTTTTAGAAATTTCAGACCATGTTTCCCCACTGTCTGTACTCTTCCACAAAGCCGAACCGGGACCCCCACTACTTAAACTATATGGTGTTCTCCGTGCGTTCCAAGTTGAAGCATAAAGTATTCTTGGGTTATTAGGGTCCAGTATCAAATCAACAGCTCCAGCGTCTTCATTTGCAAAAAGAACCTGCTTCCAATTTTTTCCGCCATCTGTAGTTTTATAAACTCCACGTTCTGGGGTAGGTTTATAAATATTTCCCAATACCGCAGCATAGGCTATATCCGGATTTTTAGGGTGTATTCTCAGTCGGGGTATGTGCCTGCTTTTTTCCAGACCAGAGTGTACCCAAGTTTTACCGGCATCAACAGATTTCCATATACCATAACCTGAAGACACATTTCCGCGTAATGTCTTTTCACCTCCTCCTACGTAAATGACATTGTGATCACTGGGAGCTATTTCTATTGACCCAATGCTTCCGCCAAAAAATCCATCTGAAATATTTTCCCATTCCCGGCCGCCATTTTGCGTTCTCCAAACGCCACCTCCCGTAGCACCAAAATAAAAAAGATTGGGTTTGCCAGAAACACCTGTAACAGCTGCACTTCGTCCGCCTCTAAAAGGACCTATAAGTCTATATTCAAGAGCTCCATATACGGATTCATCAAAGTTCTGGGCGGATGTATTTAATGAAGTAAAACAGAAAAATATTAGAATAAAAGGAAGTAAATTTTTATGCATACAATGGACGTTAGGTGAATAATTGTATTCTAAAATACAACTTCCAGCCTATTCCTGCACACTCAATTTTAACTTTGTTCTTATTTCCCGATTAAGAAAGTAACCCGTTACAACTGTAGAAAGAACATCTGCCAGAGGAAAAGAAATCCAAACCCCCAATTCCCCATAAAATTTTGGAAGAATTAAAACCAGAGGAATAAAGAAAAATCCCTGTCGGGTTAATGTGAGCAATAGAGCGGGAGTCGCCTTACCTATCGCCTGAAAATAGGCTGATCCTATAAGTTGAATGCCCACAACAGGTATGGCGGCAAAAACCCACCGCATAGCATCGGGAGTATCTGCAAGCACAGCCTCATCTGTTGTAAACACCGAAACAATAGCTTCTGGAAAAAGCATGATTAATATGAAAACCAAAATAGCTACTCCACCAGCATATAGAATAGCTTTATTTATGCTTTCTCTCACACGTTGATAATTGTGAGCTCCATAATTGTAACCAGCAATAGGAAGAAAACCTTGTGTAACACCCAAAACTGGGAACAAAGCAAACATCAACATTCTGCCAATTATAGCATAAACTGTAACCGAAGATTCCCCGCCAAGATCAAACAGGATATTATTCATCAATAGGTAAGTAATACTAACAACCGCCTGTCTTGCCAAAGTCACAAAGCCCAGTGCAGACATTTCCCGTAGGATAGGCATATCGAGCCCAAAATGAGAAAAATTAATCTTCAGCTCTGAGTTTTTACTTAAAAAATACCAAAGTATGTATCCAAAACACAAAACATACGATAAAGTGGTTGCCCAGGCAGCCCCTGCCATTCCCATATCGAGAACATTGATCAAAATATAATCCAGTATCAAATTACCTACAGATGGAATAATCATCGCAATCATTGCGAATTTGGGATTCCCTTCTGCACGTATAACATTATTGCCCATCATCGCAAAAGCCAGAATGGGAACACCATAAAGAACAATGCGATAATAGATTTTTGCTGGTTCAAAAATGTCGCCTTTTCCACCAAAAGCAGGTATAATCTCATTGATAAAAATCAAACCGAAAATCACCATACTAATCGTAAGCAACAAGGTAATAGTGATTTGATTGCCGAAGGTTTTAAGCGCTTTTTGTTTATTGTTTGCGCCTAAAGCGCGGGAGATTATAGAAGCCCCGCCTATACCAATAGACATCCCGAGAGCTGCTATAAAAAAGGAAACCGGCAATACGACATTAATTGCCGCTATTGCAATGGAACCAATCCAATTACCAACGAAAATAGTGTCGACTAAAATATTTAACGACATTACCAAAATCCCAATGGAAGCAGGGACCGCCTGTCTAATCAACAAGGTACTAATGGGCTCCTTTCCGAGGGATTCTGATTTGTTCGGTTTCAAGTAATTTCTGTTTGTCTAGTTATGCAATGGCCTTTGATGGTTCCACTAAAGCCCAGTCGTTAATCCATGTGGCAACTACATGCGCCCAGTCATCACGATCATTCAAACAAGGAATTGTTGTAAATTCCTTACCTCCCATTTCGTGGAAGATTTCTTCTCCTTCCATAGCAATTTCTTCTAGAGTTTCTAGACAGTCACTAACAAAAGCAGGAGTTACAATTGCCATTTTCTTTACACCTTCTTTCCCCAATCTCTCAATAGTTCTGTCTGTATAAGGCTGTAGCCATGGGTCAAAACCCAATCTGGATTGAAATGAGGTAGAATATGTACCCTCTTTTAAATTCAGCTTTTCTGCAACTTGGCGCGTGGTATCATAACACTGGTGGCGGTAACAGAATTGATGTGCTGCAGATGGTGTTTTACAACAACTGCCATCTCTTTTACAGTGACTTTTAGTTACGTCACTTTTGCGAATATGTCTTTCGGGAACCCCGTGATAACTAAACAATACTTTCTCATAGTCCAGACCTTCCAGTTTCTCCTGAATGCTTTTTGCCAAAACCTCTATATATTCTGGCTTGTTGTAAAATGCAGGAACATCTGAAAATCTCATGTGTGGAAAAAACTCTTTTCGCAATTCTTCGGCAAGTACCAGAATGGTTTCTGTGGTTGCCATTGCAAATTGAGGATAAAGCGGAATAATAAGAACTTCATCCACGCCTTGGCTATTCAATTCTTCCAGGCCTGTCTTGATGGATGGAGTTCCATATCGCATTGCCAAGCTTACAGGAACATCGACTTTGCTTCCTATTTTTTGTTGCAATCGCTTTGAAAGAACAATCAGTGGAGAGCCTTCTTCCCACCAAATTTTAGAATATGCTTCGGCCGATTTTTTGGGACGCGTATTAAGAATTATACCTTTTACGAGTAAAGTACGCGCCCATAGAGGCACATCTATAACACGCTCATCCATTAAAAATTCTCCGAGATATTTTTTAACGTCTTTAGGATTGGTACTTTTTGGGGAGCCCAAATTAACGAGCAATACTCCTTTTTTCATTATTCTTTTTTAATCAACGCAAAATTAAGTCTTATTGCCTTAATTGATCGTTACTCTACTATAAGTATTGTCAATAGGGATATTTGATTTTGAAGCAGGGTTAGTTCTCACTTTCAATCTTTTCATTTTGTTTTTTGATTACCACAAAATAATAAATGAAACCAGTGATCCAGGCAAAAAAGACAAAGCACAGCATCCATACTATTTTCTCAAGAAAGGATTTTTCAGAATTAAATATCTGAATGAGGGCAATGAGAAGATATACCAATGCTAAAACAAGAGCAATTGCCATTAGAGAATTTCCGCCCGGCCAATGCTGTATTTTGCATAAAACACCTAAGATTAAAAGAGCAAAACTTAAAAACAGACTAATTCTATAAATCTTTCCCATATTCATTTAGGTTAGCGACTGAATATATTTTTTAGGAGTTGTCCCAAAATGTTTTTTAAAGGCGGCAATAAAATGACTAGCCGTGCTATACCCCACTTTAAGCCCCACCTCATTCACATTGTGTGATCCTGTAGCTAAAAGCTGGCGCGCTACTTCCATTTTATAATCAAAAAGAAAACTATAAACAGAGTCTCCATAAATCTGCTTAAAACCCTCTTTCAACTTACTTAAACTAAGACCTATCTCTAAGGCAAGTTCATTTAAGGTGGGTGGTTCTACCATTCTGGAAAGTATAATCTCTTTTGCCTTTTTTATTTTGGCTACGTTGTCCTCATCAATTAGAAAAGGACACTGCTCCACATCTCCTTCTTCTGGACGATTAAAATACAAACTGAGCAACTCGTAGGCTTTCCCTTTAAAATAAAGAGGTTTTATAGATGGATTAAGATTATAATTCATCAATTGATTAAGAGCAATGGACATAGAAGGAGAAAGACTGCCGTCCTTATAATATTTTCTATCCTTATTCTCATCACTTAAAAAGGTGATATAATTGGCATCACGCGAAAAGAGAGAATGAAATTTCTTAATTGAAATTAAAATCGAAATCACCCACGCTCCTGGATTTATTTCAAGATTCATTGGTAAATCCCGTTGTGGATTATAAAGCAATAAGGAATTTTCCTCTTGTAATGGCAACGTATAATTTCCCTCATTAAACTGAAAAACAGCAGAACCTTTTGCGCAAAAATGAAACTGAATATAACTACTGTCTATTCCACGTCTTATATGCTGTGTTTCACTGTTTTCGTTATTAAATTTGAGTACAATAAAGCCATCTTCAAGTATGGTTTCTTCATATTGACTTCTTGCGACATTTTTATTTAAAGAATCTATTTCCATTCCTGTTTTTTATTTAGAATATTTCTAAATTGACGATTATAAAAAGATCATTTTCAGCACTAAATTAGGCTATTTCTAACATATTATTTCAATCTTAAGTTTGTTTTTACGTTATCCGATATAAATGACACCTCTAGCGTTACTTTTTTAAATATAGCAATGATACATTTGCACAGTTGATTATGGAAATGAACGGCAAACGACATTTTTATCCCCCCTTTCCCGGTGACTTCTATGCAATAGGTCTTAGCTACTTAAAAGCAGATGCAGACGTTAGAGGACACTTTAGCGTAGATACTCCTACTCAGGAGCGCATACTTGAAGAAGCCCAGAAAAGACATATCGAAGGAATAACCATTATTTCTACCTGTAACCGTACTGAATTATACGGTTTTGCCAAGAATCCCACCGAACTTATAGAATTGCTCTGCAAACACACGCAGGGTACTCTTGAAGAATTTGAAAACGTCTCCTATTCATATAAAAATAAAGCCGCTGTAGATCACCTCTTCAAAGTGGGTACTGGTCTTGACAGTCAGATTTTAGGCGATTTTGAAATAATAAGTCAGTTAAAATCTGGTTTTAAACGTGCAAAGAAATTAAAATTGGTCAATCCTTTTATGGAGCGACTTATAAATGCGGTGATACAATCGAGTAAACGCATTAAAAACGAAACGAATATTTCCAGCGGAGCTACGTCTGTGAGTTTTGCCTCCGTTCAATACATTTTGGCGAGAGTACCCTATGTTTCTGAAAAGAACATTTTACTTTTTGGAACGGGAAAAATAGGACGCAATACGTGTGAAAATTTGGTTAAGCATACTAAAAATGATCACATCACATTAATAAACCGTACTAAAGGCAAGGCTGAGAAAATTGCCGGCAAGTTTAATCTCATCGTTAAGGATTATGCTAATATACAGGCAGAAATAGCTCGAGCCGATGTTCTTATTGTAGCGACCGGCGCTCACAACCCCACTATATCAAAAGAACTTCTTTACATTAAAAAACCTCTATTAATACTTGATCTTTCCATTCCAAAAAATGTGGATGAAAATGTGAAGCAGATCGAAGGTGTTACTTTAGTTCATTTAGACCAACTCTCTAAAATGACCGATGATACTTTAAATAGACGTAAAGAACAGGTTCCTCAAGCATTAAACATCATTCAGGAGATCCAGAAAGAGTTTTATTATTGGCTGGAGACGCGACAGTTTGCACCAACCATTAAAGCTTTAAAAAGTAAGCTTGCAGATATGAAAGCTGCTGAAATTGATTTTCAGCGTAAAAAAATAAGTGGTTTCAATGAAGAACAAGCTGAAATCATAAGTGAACGAATCATTCAGAAAATTACCACTCAATTTGCAAAACATCTTAAAGCAGATGATGTACCTCAAGCTGAAAGTCTAGATCTTATTCAAAAAGTATTCAAATTACAAAATCACTAAGCCTTGGCTAAAACTATTCGCATCGGTACGCGGGACAGTGAACTTGCTCTATGGCAAGCCAACACCGTAAAAGATCGACTCGAAGCATTAGGATATGACACCGAACTTATTTCGGTTAAATCAACTGGAGATTTAATTCTGGACAAGCCCTTATATGAACTGGGCATCACGGGTATATTTACTAAAACCTTAGATATAGCTATGCTTGCTGGAAATATTGATATAGCTGTACATTCTATGAAAGATGTACCTACTCAATTACCTAAGGGAATCATACAGGCGGCAGTTTTAAAAAGAGCAGATGTAGAGGATATTTTGGTTCACAAATCAAACAATCTTGAGCGTGATCTAAGGGAACCCAGCACCATTGCAACGGGTAGCCTTAGACGTAAAGCACAATGGTTAAACCGCTACCCTAATCACAGCGTGGTTGATCTTCGTGGAAATGTAAACACAAGGCTTCAAAAAGTTGCAGACAATAACTGGATGGGGGCGATTTTTGCCAAAGCCGGATTAGAACGAATTAACCTAAAGCCAGAAAATCACATAGTTTTAGACTGGATGATTCCCGCCCCTGCCCAAGGTGCGATGGTGATTGCCGCTATGGAAAATGACAAATTTTGTGTGGATGCCTGCGGAAAATTAAATGATCACGCATCAGAAATAGCGACCACTGTAGAACGTGAATTTTTGAGAGAGCTAGAAGGAGGTTGCACGGCGCCCATTGGTGCGCTGGCAGTGATCAAAGACAGGACAATTCATTTTAAAGGAGTTCTTATCAGCCTTGATGGGAAGCAAAAATTGGAAGTAGAAAAATCTATTGACCTCAACAAAAATTTTCATTTTGGTAGAAAATGTGCAGTTGAAATTTTAGAGAACGGCGGAAGAGAGATGATGGAGGAAATTAAATCTAAAATCCAATAGAGAAAGTCAAGTTTATGGATACACTTCTTTCCACAAAAAAATTAAAGCGCAATCAACAGGAATTGATTCTTAATGCTGGTTTTTCTTTTGTGGAATATGATGCTATCCATATTAAATTAAAGGATTTTGAAATTCCAGAAGATTTAAAAAACGCCCTTTTTACCAGCAAAAACGCAGTAAAAGCATTTTTTCATTGCGGTGGATTAGAAAACAAGGAGATTAATTGCTTTTGTGTAGGTCCGAAGACTGAAGCCTTACTGAACGAAAATGGCTTTAACATCACGAAAAGTGCTGAAAATGCAGCTGATTTAGGTGAATTTATTGTGAAAAATTTTAAAAACGAGGATTTTTATTTTTTCTGCGGAAATAAAAGAAGGGGCGAATTGCCTATTACTTTAGCTGAAAATAAAGTTTCTTTAACTGAAGTAGAGGTTTATAAGACCGCATTAAACTCCAAAAAATTTTCACAAAAATTTGAGGCTGTTTTATTTTTTAGCCCCACGGGTGTTCAGAGTTTTGCAGAATTAAATAGTTGGGAAGCATTACTTGCCGTATGCATAGGAGAAACAACAGCTTCTGAAGCTAAAAAGCATACGAGCAATGTGGCTATAGCCAACTCTACTACAATAGAAAGTGTTATCGCGAAAGCGGTAAAAACGATAAAAAATTATGATCGAAAAAATTAAGGATACTGTGCAAACAGAGATCAAAAACGACTTGTTTTTAAAAGCTCTTAAAGGGGAAAGAGTTGAACGCCCACCTGTGTGGATGATGCGTCAAGCTGGACGTTACCTGCCAGAATTTATGGAGCTTAAAGAAAAGTACGATTTCTTTACCCGTTGCCAAACACCAGAATTAGCTAGTGAAATCACTGTACAGCCCATACGCCGTTATGGGATGGATGCCGCTATACTTTTTTGTGATATTCTAGTAATTCCTCAAGCAATGAACATTCATGTGGAAATGAAACCAGGTATTGGTCCTTGGTTGCCAGAGCCTATTCGTAAACCAGCAGATCTAGATCGCGTAATTGTACCAGACATCCATGACTCGTTAGGCTATGTAATGGATGCTATAAAAATGACAAAGGAAAAACTGGATAATGAAGTTCCTTTAATTGGTTTTGCTGGTTCCCCTTGGACCATTTTGTGTTACTGTGTGCAAGGGCAAGGTTCTAAAAACTTTGACAAAGCAAAAGCATTCTGTTTTACACAACCGGAAGCAGCGCATCAATTGCTTCAAAAAATAACAGATACCACTATTCTTTACCTAAAAGAAAAAGTAAAAGCTGGTGTAAATGCTGTTCAGGTTTTTGATAGTTGGGGAGGTATGCTTTCACCTGTAGATTATCAAGAATTTAGCTGGAAGTATATTCAACAGATAATAGATGCGCTTAAAAATGAGGCACCTGTTATCGCTTTTGGAAAAGGATGCTGGTTTGCGCTAGGTGAAATGTCAAAAAGTGGTGCTTCTGCTTTAGGTATAGATTGGACGTGCAGTGCTAGAAACGCACGTTATCTTACTGGAGGAAATATTACTCTACAAGGTAATTTTGATCCTACAAGGTTACTTTCACCTCCTGCAACAATCAAAAAGATGGTTACAGAGATGATTGACGCTTTTGGCAAAGACAGATATATTGTGAATTTGGGACACGGGATTTTGCCCAATATACCTGTTGAAAATGCCGGGGCATTTATTGAAGCGGTAAAAGAATATAAAGCCGATCGTTAAGTGAAGGTTTGGGAGCGTATAAAATCTTTTGACTTTAAACAGCTGCTTCAATTGGGGCGTCTATTTATTTTTCATCCCAATTATATTAGATTAACCTTAAACGCTTCAGCTAAAGCAATGCAGACTGCTACTAAAGAATATGGCAATAAGCATAGCAAAAGCAATAAAGCCAATGCTTTTAGACACGCACTATGGAGTATATTGTTGGGTCAGGCAGTTTTTAAGAAAAGTCAAGATCTAAAAAAAGCGAAGGTTTGGTCAGAGAAAGTGACCACTTTACACGAAAAGCTGGCGCCCAATTCAACTTTAGACCGTTGTATGGATCTTCATAATAATGAGATAGGGAGAAAGTTTCTTAACAATCTGGTTAACAGTTCTGAGGATGAAACGATAGAATTCTTAAAGAAAAAAGCCGCTCAGGCTAAACAGATAAAGAACCCGGAAGATGTAGATATGGAAAATCTGGTTTATATCTCCGAATAAAAAGATAGATTAAATGCGGGAGCAATTTGTTGAATACATACATAACCTTCAAGATACTATTACATCTGCTTTAGAGAAACTGGATGGCCAAGCCAAGTTTGAAGAGGATAAATGGACACGCCAAGAAGGCGGGGGTGGGCGCACTCGTGTTATTGAAAATGGAGCTGTTTTTGAAAAAGGTGGCGTTAATATTTCCACAGTACACGGTCCACTTGCTCCGGCCATGCAAAAGTATTTTAAAGTTGGCGATGTAGATTTTTTCGCCTGTGGACTTAGCCTTGTACTTCATCCTAAAAACCCATTTGTTCCTACTGTGCATGCCAACTGGCGCTATTTTGAAATGTATGAAAAAGATGGAACTCTTGTAGATAGTTGGTTTGGTGGAGGCCAAGATCTTACACCCTATTATCTTTTTGAAGAAGATGCCAAACATTTTCATCAAGTCTGCAAATCGTCATGTGACAAACACGATTCTCAATTTTACAAGGAGTATAAAGAAAAATGTGACTCCTATTTTTACAATGCACATAGAGGTGAAGGTCGAGGCATTGGCGGACTTTTCTTTGATTATTGCAAGGCTGAAAATGGAAAAACTATGGACGATTGGTATAATTTTGTTACCGAAGTTGGAGATAGTTTTCTGGAAGCCTATGTTCCTATTGTCGAGAAAAGAAAAGATTTACCTTATGGTGATAATGAACGCACATGGCAGGAAGTACGTAGAGGCCGTTATGTCGAATTTAACTTGGTTCACGACAAAGGCACTTTGTTTGGTTTAAAAACCAATGGAAGAATCGAAAGTATATTAATGAGTCTTCCTCCAGTGGTGCAATGGAAATATGACCACCATCCTGAGCCAGGCAGTGAAGAAGAAAAATTAATTGAAGTATTGGAAAATCCGAAGGATTGGGTGTAATGCACGCTCACTACACTGAATTTTATCAATTACTTCTAATAAAATAAAGACGATGTATCCATTAAGAAGAAATAGAAGACTAAGAACAACTGCAGCCGTTCGCGCTTTAGTACGAGAAACTTTATTGTCGCCAGATGATTTTCAAGCGCCTATTTTTATAGTTGAAGGCAAAAACATTAAAGAAGAAATTGCTTCTATGCCTGGATATTTTAGATATAGTCTGGACAATCTCAAAACCGAAATTCTTGAGCTTTGGCAATTGGGAATTAAAAGTGTTCTGCTTTTTGTGAAAGTTCCTGATGATTTAAAAGATAATGCCGGTACCGAAGCTTTAAACCCTAACGGACTTATGCAGCGCTCCATAAAATTGGTTAAGGATGCTTGTCCAGAAATGGTAGTAATGACAGATGTTGCCCTAGATCCTTTTTCAAGTTATGGACACGATGGTATTGTTGCTGATGGTAAAATAATCAATGACGATAGCTCTGCCGTGCTTGCAGAAATGGCTTTGTCCCATGCACGGGCTGGTGCAGATTTTGTTGCTCCCAGCGATATGATGGACGGTCGTATTTTTGAAATACGCACCCTTTTGGAAGATGAAGGCTTTCACGATACAGGCATTATGAGCTATTCAGCTAAATATGCTTCTGCCTTTTATGGCCCGTTTAGAGACGCATTGGATTCCGCTCCAGGATTTGGAGATAAAAAAACCTATCAGATGGATCCTGCTAACCGCACTGAAGCCATTAAAGAAACGCTGATGGATATTGAAGAGGGCGCAGACATTGTTATGGTAAAACCAGGTCTTTGCTACTTAGATATAGTAAGAGAAGTAAAGAACGCTGTAGATGTTCCTGTAGCAGTCTATCAAGTAAGCGGGGAGTATGCTATGTTAAAAGCTGCGGCTGAGCGCGGGTGGTTAGATCACGATGCGGTTATGATGGAGCAGGTAATGGCTATAAAAAGAGCGGGGGCAGACCTAATTTCTACTTATTTTGCCAAAGATGTCGTGAAATTATTAGGCTAAAACATTTGTAGATCGCTTGAGGTTCTAAGGTTTTCTTAAGCTAATAGGTCGTATTATTCATTTATAGTACCTTTAAAAAAACCGTTTTTTATGGCTCTACTCATCGCATACGCGCTAGTATCGATATTCTTTTCCTTTCTCTGTTCCATTCTGGAAGCTACTCTCCTTAGTGTAACCCCAAGCTATATTAGAATAAAAACTAAAGAAGGGAAAGGTTATGCCCAGACGCTGGCGAACTTTAAAAAGGATATAGATAAGCCGTTAATCGCAATTCTTACATTAAATACAGTAGCGCACACCGTTGGAGCTATTTTAGTAGGAGTGCAAGCTGAAAAAGTATTTGGAAGTGGTAACAACTCTGTGGGTATCGTTTCGGCTATAATGACCTTATTAATTCTCGTAGTTTCAGAAATAATACCTAAAACAATCGGTGCGACATATTGGAAATCCTTGGGGAATTTTACAGCTACATTTCTTAAGGTTATTTTATTTCCTTTAAAATATACAGGCGTATTATGGTTGTTAATGCTAACAACCAGGCTCATAGGTAAATCAGCCCACGTTAGTACGATGAGTCGGGAAGAATTTATGGCTTTGACCGATGCCGCTGAGCAGGAAGGTGTAATAGAAGACAATGAGACCGTGGTTATCAAAAATATGCTCGTTTTTAAGTCTGTGGAAGCAAAAGACGTAATGACCCCTTTCCCTGTGGTTACCACAGAGGATGAAAGCGTGAGTTTAAAACAATTTCACGAACAGAATAAGCACCTCAAATTTTCACGAGTTCCTGTTTATAAAGACAAATCGCATAATATTACCGGCTTTATACTTAAGGATGACGTATTAGAGGAAATTGTTGAAGAAAGAGGTGACAAATTATTGGCAGACCTTAAACGCGATCTGCCTATCGTACCTGCAGACAAACCCATTCCCGAATTGTTTGAAACTTTTATTCAGCAACGTGGTCACATTGCTTTAGTTACTGATGAATTTGGTAATACAATAGGTATAGTCACCATGGAAGACATTATAGAAACCCTTCTGGGTCTAGAAATAATGGATGAAAGCGATACCATTGAAGATATGCAAAAACAAGCTCGTAAAAATTGGGAGCGTCGGGCTAAACGCATGGGGATCAAATTTGAAAATGAGGATTCTGAAAAATCTTCGGCACAATCTTCAAGAGATGAGTAATGTATAAAACAATAATATCCTCCCCTTTAGGTCCTATTGAAATAACAGGAAATGAAGATGGCATTTTTTCAATTTATTTTCTTGACGAGGAGGTTTCTCCAAGCAAAACTATTCCTGAATGTTTAGATCAAACTGTGCTGCAACTTAGGGAATATTTTGAGGGAGAAAGAGTTGATTTTGACCTTAAACTTAATGCTGAGGGTACAACCTTTCAGAAAAGGGTATGGCAAGAATTGCAGCAAATCCCTTTTGGCAAAACAACTTCATATTTAAAGATGGC
>CAXBEL010000012.1:0-40255 GCA_963974735.1 uncultured Flavobacteriaceae bacterium
TTTTTTCTTTGCTCTGCTTATCAGACATTACACAAATCATCTTATAGCCTTTAACTATCGCTACAAGAGCAAGTCCCATCCCGGTATTCCCGGAAGTCCCCTCTATTATCGTACCCCCTGGTTTTAAAATACCTTTTGCTTCGGCATCCTCAACCATTTTTACTGCCATTCTATCCTTTACCGAATTTCCCGGATTAAAAGTTTCATATTTGGCAAGAACCAAACAAGGCAGTTCTTCGGTAAGCTTATTTATCTTAACAAGGGGTGTGTTTCCTATGGTCCCCAATATATTTTCTACGTAATCCATCACTCTTTTTTTGAAGCTGCAAAGATACTTTTTTCATGGGGAAGATATATAGCTGAAGCTTCAGAAGTAAGACTGAAAAACCTATAAGCTAAAATTTAAAATCAACTCCGCAAAAAAATATTTCTAATCAAATTTAATTGTCTTCACAGGAGAAATGCGTGTTATAATATACGACGGAATAAGTAGCATAGCCGCACAAAGTATGAAGGTCCCCACATTGAGCAAAACGATATAGGTCCAATCAATATAAACCGGGGCTTCAGTCACATAATACGTTTCTGGATTTAAAGAAATAAAGCCAAAATACTTTTGAAGCAGCAATAAACCAATACCAATAATATTACCCCAGAATAAACCAACCATCACAAGGTAGAGCGCATTGTACATAAATATTTTTCGCACACTCCAATTGGCACTACCCAAAGCTTTGAGTATTCCTACCATACGCGTGCGCTCTAAAATAAGAACGAGCAGAGCAACAATCATATTGATTCCTGCAACAATTATCATAACCACTATTATCAAGGCGATATTAAAATCAAATAAGGAAAGCCATTCAAAAATGGATAAATATTTTTCTGTAATGGTCATTGAATTTAGAACAGCACTTGTATTTGCATAAACCGCATTGCCTATCTGCTGTAGATTATCAAAATCATTTACAAACACTTCAAAAGAGCCTACTTGATCATCTTCCCACTTATTCAATTTTTGTATGTGCCTAATATCTGCAAATAAATAACTCTCATCAAATTCCTGAAAACCGGAATCGTATATGCCTACAATATCAAAGCGCCTGTTTAAAAAACTGCCGTCCTCTTTTAAAAAATAAACAATTACTTTATCCCCGTTTACAAATCCAAGCCTATTTGCAATGTAACGGCTCATCAGAATTTCGGTATTCAATTTATCGGTATAGATGGGCAACCTGCCTTCTAAAAGGAATTCTTCCATAAAATCCCAGCGGTAGTCCGCCCCTACCCCTTTTACTATTATGCCCTCAAAGTCAGATTCGGTGCGGATAATTCCCGCTTTTGTAGCCGTAGCCTGTATATGTGTTACCTCGGGTACGGCTGTGAATTCTGGATAAAAGTCTTGATTTTTAGAAATAGGATTGAGCGTAACATCACTCTGATTTCCGTCAAAATTTGAGATGATAATATCGCCATTAAAAGCAGAAACCTTCTCACGTATCTTTTGCTGAAGCCCTACGCCAGTAGCAATAGTAATCATCATCATCACCAGTCCAAGAACTATAGCGATAATTGCTATTTTAATTATAGGGGTTGAAGCCGTACTTTTATACTTTCCGGCGCGTATGATGCGTTTGGCTATAAAATATTCAAAATTCAATCGTCCTATGGCGTTACGTTTGCTCAAAAGTACCCATTTTTTACTTCTTGCCATCTTCATTTCCTGTGGTAATATAACTCCACAAAAATCAGCTACACTTCCTGACGAAAGTCAAATTACTAAGTCTCCAACTTCAGATTTCACTAAAGCTACAAATACTGAAAACAAAGATTTGGTTTTGGGCGCAAATAGAACAGAAGCTTATTTACCCATGCTCGAGGGAAAACGCGTAGGCATAGTTGGAAATCCAAGTTCCCTAATTCTAGCAAAAAAGGATGCTGCTGGAAAAGTTGTTTATACCCATCTGGTTGATTCCCTTTTAAGCCGGAATATCAATATTGTAAAAGTTTTCTCTCCAGAACATGGTTTTAGAGGAACGGCTGATGCTGGGGAAACAGTGAAGGATGGAAAAGATAAAAAAACCAATCTGCCCATAACTTCGCTGTATGGTAGCAATAAAAAACCAACTCAAGACCAATTAAACGGAATCGATATTCTCATATTTGATATTCAGGATGTAGGCGTGCGTTTTTACACCTATATCGCCACCATGCATTATGTAATGGAAGCTGCAGCAGAAGCCAAAATACCTGTTATTATTTTGGACAGACCCAATCCCAATGGTCATTATGTAGATGGTCCTTTAATGGAAGAAGAAAATACCAGCTTTTTGGGTATGCATTCGGGAGTTCCTCTTGTTCACGGGATGACCATAGGCGAATATGCACAAATGACAAAAGGTGAAAAATGTGACCTTACCGTGATACAAATGGAAAATTATAATCACAATTTACCCTACTCCTTACCTATACGCCCATCGCCCAACTTACCCAACGATAAAGCCATAAACCTGTATCCAAGCCTGGGATTATTAGAAGGCACAAACCTCAATGCCGGCCGCGGTACAGAAATGCAGTTTCAAGTAATTGGTTCGCCGTATTTACCAGCCGCTAAATATCCTTTAAGTTATACTCCGCAACCTAACTTTGGTTCTAAAAGCCCAAAACACAATGGGGAATTATGTCACGGTCTTGACCTAAGGGATACACCCAGAATGAAACAAGTGGATCTCACCTGGATTGTAAAAGCGTATCAAGATCACAAGAAAAAAGAGAAATTCTTCAATACTAAAAACTTCACAGCACATGCGGGAACGGCAAAGCTGCAACAGCAGATAGAGCAAGGTTTATCTTTTGCCGAAATACAAAAATCCTGGAAACGTGATCTAGACGCTTTTAAAAAAATTCGAGAGATGTATCTTATTTATCCTTAAGACTTACCGCTTCAGTATTTATTTTAACGACATTTAAAAAATGAAAAAACCATTCAATTATCTTTTAGTACTCTTCGTATTATCAGGTTTTACTTCTGCAAAACAAGAAGCAGAACCAAAGAGTACGGACTATATTAAAGAAATACCATTCAATTTTGATTATGGTCTACCTATTATTAAAGCCACGATAAATAACATAGAATATGACTTTCTTTTTGATACGGGTATGCCTAATGCGTTATCAGATAAATTAACAAATAAACTTGGTCTTAAGAGTATTCGCTCAGCTTCAGGAAGTGATGTTAATGGCAATACAAGTCAAGAAAGTTATGTAATTATCGATGAGATCAAAGTAGGTGGTATTAGCTTTGAGAATATTGAAACCCTATCTGTAGATTTAAGTTCTGGGTTTGAAATAGGTTGCCTTAATCTGGATGGAGTAATTGGAAATAATTTAATTCGTACTGCAATTTGGGAAATTGATTATGAAAATAAAGTAATCCGATTAACAGATAATATTGAAAAATTCAAGATCCCCGACAGCGCTGAGATTCTCAAATTTAAAACCAATACAAAAAACAAATATTACTCTCCAAGTGTTGATATTAAGATAAACAATAAAAAACGGAAAGGTGTGAAATTTGATACTGGCTCTACTGGTGGAATTACAATGCCTTTAAATTTCTTTTCAAATGTTTTGGACCCCAATAAGAGTGTTGAGTATTTCGGTAAAGCCTCTGCTGCATTATACGGCAAAGGCGAAAACATAAAGTATGTAGATTCAAAAATAGAATCTATTGAATTAGGTGATTTGACTTTCAAAGATCAAATCGTAACATTTAGTGAGAACTTTCCGGTTATTGGAAATAAATTATTTAAAAACTACAAGCTCATAATAGATTATAGTACGAGTAAAATCTATTTAATAAAACAAAAAGAATATAACAATTCTACATTAGACAATTTCGGACATCAGATAGCTATAATTGATCAAAAGGCAATTGTTTCACTTATTTATAAGAACTCCGAAGCCGAAAAAATGGGATTGCAACTAGGTGATGAAATCCTAAAAGCAAATGATTTAAATTATCGGGAATTACTAGCTACGGATGCGTGTGGGTTTTTGTTTGATAATCCCCATAAGAAAATGGAATCGCTGGATGTGCTAGTTTTAAGAGATGGAAAAGAGATCCCTTTAAAATTAAAAAAGAAAGTTTTATAAATTAAAATACTCTGCATTTCTCTATAATTGAAAAACCAATACTATTATCCATTAGTTTGGAAACCTAGAACACAGAATTAAATTGATTAAATTCACTAGTATGAGCTAAGGGGCCGGACACGTTTTGGATATGATAAATCGGATGAAACAAAACCGAGCACAACGTCCATCTAATCGAGGCAAATTCAAAGAAAACGATCGAGAATTAATTCACTCAAAATCGTCCAAACAGGAAGCTTCCTATTTTCAAAACTGTAACGGAAAAAGAACTAAATGAAATTAAAAAACACATAAGAAAACGTTTACAATCAGAACAAAAACGATTAAATATTTTTTATGGTATTTTATTTATTTCGGCAGTGATTCTCCTAATTGCAGTGCTTAAATGGCTGAATTAACAAAGTCTTCAATAAATATTTCAAAAAATTTAATTCACCGATCGAAACTCGTTAGGCGAAACCCCCACCCTTTGCTTAAATAAGCGTGTAAAATGCTGAGGATATTTAAAGCCAAGATCGTAAGCAACTTCACTTATAGATTTATCCCGATTAAAAATCTGTTCTTTAGCGACCTCTATCAATTTTGTCTGAATATATTCCTGAGCAGATATTCCTGTTTCCTTTTTAATGAGATCACCAAAGTAATTAGAAGATAGATTTAACTCCTCTGCACAATGAGACACGGAAGGCAAGCCGATGGTTTGTGGTTTTTCTGACGCAAAATAGTTATTCAATATATCTTCAAACTTTTCCAGAAACCCTTTATGCACGGTATCACGAGTGATAAACTGGCGGTCATAAAAGCGGGTGCAGTAATTTAAGTATAATTCTATATTAGAAACGATCAATTGTTTACTGTGCTTGTCAATGCCATGCTGCAATTCATATTCTATTTTCATAATGCAATCCATAATGGTTTTTCTTTCCTGCTCAGATAAATGCAATGCCTCATTTACGGCGTAGGAGAAAAAATGGTAGTCATTAATAGTTTTCCCAAGCGAGGTTCCTGCGATCAGATCTGGGTGAAAGACTAAAGCAACACCTTGTGGCTGATAATATTCTTCCCTGTTTTGCCCTATTACCTGACCTGGAGCAAGAAAAACCAGTGTACCTTCTTCGTAGTCATAATTATTAAGTCCGTAACGCAAGTCACCGCACTTAATTTGTTTTAAGAAGATAGTATAAAAGGCATAACGCAAACGCCTGTGCTGTCTGGGAGCGGCTTTGCTTAGATTTACAACGCTTACCAGCGGGTGCAACGTAGTGTTGTTATTAAATGCATTATACTCTTTTACCGTATTGAAATTCAAAATATCTTCCATCCCAATTTATTGAAGAAACAGACCAAATTTACACATTCATTTTTCTGCTTTTGCACAGGTTTCACAAAATCAGTGATATTGGTAAGTGATTCCGTAATTAATATAAGTAGAAGGTAATCATATTGTTGAAATTTGAAAGGGAAATATTAGAGATACTGAATTGATCCTGATATATTACATCAAAAACAGAAATATGGAAAAGCGAAAATTAGGTAAAAACGGACCAGAAGTTTCAAAACTTGGCTTGGGTTGTATGGGACTGAATTTTGGTTACGGTCCTGCTACTGAGAAAGCAGAAGGAATCAAATTAATAAGAACGGCTTATGAAGAAGGCGTTACCTCTTTTGATACTGCCGAAGCGTATGGTCAAGCCAATGAAGAACTTGTGGGAGACGCTGTTGCTCCCTTTCGTAAAGAGGTGATAATAGCTACAAAATTCGGTTTTAAGAATGGTGATCCGCGTCAGGGTTTAGACAGCAATCCAAAACGTATTCGAGAAGTGGCAGAAAACTCACTTCAAAACCTAAAAACCGATGTGATTGACCTGTTTTATCAGCACCGTGTTGATACTAATGTTCCTATGGAAGATGTTGCAGGAACCGTAAAAGATCTCATCACAGAAGGAAAAGTGAAATATTTTGGACTTTCAGAAGCGGGCGTCGAAAGCATTCGGAAAGCGCACGCTGTACAACCGGTTACGGCCTTGCAAAGCGAATATTCGTTATGGTGGCGAGAACCGGAACAGGAAATTCTGCCCGTATTAGAAGAATTGGGAATTGGTTTTGTGCCCTTTAGTCCGCTGGGAAAAGGCTTTTTAACGGGAAAAATCGATGAAAACACTCAATTTTCCGAGAATGATTTTAGAAATAGTGTACCTCGATTTTCACAAGAGAACAGAAAGGCAAATCAAAATCTAGTTGACCTTTTAAGTAATATAGCTACGCAAAAAGAAGCCACTGCTGCACAGATCGCGCTGGCGTGGCTATCTGCTCAAAAACCGTGGATCGTCCCTATCCCCGGAACTACAAAAATTCACAGATTAAAAGAAAATGTTGCTTCCGCGAAAATTCAGTTGTCAGCTGCCGATCTTGAAGAAATTCAAAAAGCCATTGATAACATAGATATTGTAGGCGCACGCTACCCTGAAAATCTCCAAAAACTAACCGGAAAGTAAAAACAAATGAAAATCGCACTTTCCCTTATTTTGATGTTTTATATGTTTTCCGGACAATTATTGGCTCAGGAAAAGTGGGAAGGCAAAAATATTTTAATTGTCTACCTCACACGCACAAATAATACTAAGGCGGTTGCAGAGATTATTCAAGATAAAGTTGGTGGGGATTTAGTGGCCATAGAATTGCAAAAACCATATCCCGATAATTATGACGAAATTGTAGCTCAGGTTGCTCAGGAAAATGAGACCGGTTTTCTGCCACCGCTTAAAACCAGGTTTAAAAATTTAGATAAATATAATGTTGTATTTGTAGGTTTTCCTACCTGGGGCATGCAATTACCGCCACCTATAAAAAGCTTTTTAAACAAAAATGACTTTAATGGGAAAATCGTCATTCCGTTTAACACCAATGCCGGTTACGGTGTGGGCAGCAGTTTTAAAACAATAGAAAAGCTTTGTCCCAGAAGTAAAATACTGGAAGGATTTACGGTAAAAGGAGGTATAGAACGCGACGGAATTTTATTTGTGATGAAAGGCGAAAAGGAAGAAGAGGTCAGGACTCAGGTTCAGAAATGGTTGAATAGTTTGTCGCTTTAGAAAGCGGGTTTAGATAATAGTACACAATGAAAGAAAACACGAAAATTCGAAAATTATTAGCACTTCTGATTATCGCAATTTTCTGCTTTTTCGGAAATATAATCAATGCTCAAAACGATATAAAAACCCCAGACACTTTAACAAGTCAACAGCAATCTATTATAACCATTGTTTCGCTGGCAGCAACGGGTGATCTGGATAATTTAGAAAATGCTTTAGCTAACGGACTGGATGACGGATTAACCGTTAACCAAATCAAAGAAGTGCTGGTACATCTCTATGCATATTCCGGATTTCCAAGAAGTATAAGGGGTTTGCAAACTTTTATAGCTGTTCTTGATGAAAGAAAAGCAAACGGAATAAATGACGTTATGGGTGCTGAAGCTTCTCCCATTATTGATGATCGTACTAAATACGAACGCGGTAAGGAAATCTTAGAAGAGCTGGTAAAAACCTCGCTCGACGGACCAAAAAAAGGATATGCTCAATTCTCACCAGAAATTGAGGTTTTCTTAAAAGAACATCTGTTTGCAGACATTTTTGAACGTGATGTGCTTACCTATCAACAGCGGGAATTAGTAACTGTTTCGGTTCTTATTAGTCTGGGCGACTTAGAGCCAATGCTCCGCTCTCATATGAATATTTGTCTCCTTCAGGGCATAACTTCTCATCAACTGCAACACTTGATAGATGTCGTTGCAAAAAATGTAACGAATGAAAAAATCACGGCAGCACGCCAAGTCTTAAGTGAATTGACAGGAGGTACTTCTCTTTCATCAAAAACTGGATTAAAAACTGAAAATTCGGATATGTTGATACGAATTTCAGAGATTGAAATACATCCTCAATTTCTGGAAGATTATACGGCTTTTTTAAAAGAAGAAGCGGCACAATCAGTACAATTAGAAGCAGGTGTTATTGCAATTTTTCCTATGTATCAAAAGGATAATTCTGCTCAATTTAGAATAGTAGAAATATACGCTGATACCCTATCGTATCAATCACATTTAAAAACTCCTCATTTTCAGAAATACAAATCGTCAACGCTTAAAATGGTAAAATCCTTAAAGCTCATTGATATGAAAAGTATTGACAGCGAGACAATGCAGGCAATTTTTGAAAAACTAGAATAATGATGAAAGGAAAAACTAAATATCTTAGAAGTGTATTCCACAGCAAAGCCATTGTGTTTATTGTGCTGATTACTCTGTATTCTTGTGGTGCACAACATACAGATGTTCTCGTCATTAAAGAACAGGGAAGTTTTGCAGTAGGTGGTTCTATTGTGAAAAGTCAGGGCACCTTTGACCCCATAAAACACGGTGCATTTAATCCGGCCAATCAAAGTACGGAAGGACAAACCTTGCACGGGGATCACGCTTCAGTTTTTTATCAGATTCCGGTTAATGCCAGAAAATTGCCACTGGTTTTCTGGCATGGCTACGGGCAATCTATGCGCACCTGGCAAACTACGCCCGATGGTCGTGAAGGTTTTCAAAGTATATTTTTAAGACAACAATATCCCGTTTATTTGTTAGATCAGCCCAGACGTGGACTCGCAGGTCGCAGTACAGAATCAACCACGATTAATGCAGCAACTAATGATCAACTTTGGTTTGGTATTTTCAGACTTGGAGCAGGTTCAGAATTTTATCCTGATGTTCAGTTTTCAAAAGATCCCGAAGCATTAAATCAGTTTTTTCGCCAAATGGCACCAGATACCGGTCCTTTAAATGTGGCACTAAATATTGAAGTTGTTTCGGCATTGTTTGAAAAAATCGGGTCCGGTATCCTTGTCACTCATTCGCATAGCGGCGGACAAGGCTGGTTGGCTGCAATTCAAAATGAAAACATTAAAGCTATAGCCTCGTACGAGCCTGGAAGTGGTTTTGTGTTTCCGGAAAGTGAAGTTCCTGGTCCAATTTCCTATTTGGGCGGTGCATTAAGCGCCAGAGGTATAGCAAAATCTGAGTTTATGAAGTTGACAAGAATCCCAATAGTGATCTATTATGGAGATAACATTGCTAAAGAACCTTCGCCCAACCCGGGAAAAGATCAATGGCGCGCCTCTCTTGCTATGGCTAGATTATGGACAGATACTGTGAATAAATATGGTGGTGATGTAACCCTTGTTCACCTGCCCGAAATAGGAATTGAAGGCAATACTCATTTCCCAATGTCTGATCTGAACAATATAGAGATTGCAAATCTCCTGTCACAATGGCTAAAAGAAAAAGAACTCAATTAAGAACTATAAATTAACATTATGAAAAGACTTTTTTACATTATCCTTTTAATTTGCGTAGCTGTACCTAATACGATTACAGCTCAGGATTCTCAAGAAGATGAGATTATAAACCTTTCAAAAACAAAATGGCAGTGGATGGCAGATCGCGAAGTTGACTCCCTTGCAAACCTCTTCCACGACCAGGCAAACTTTGTGCATATGGGAGGTTCGTGGGGAAAAGATCGCGAACTCGATATTATTAAATCAGGCGGAATTCACTACAAAAAAGCCGATATTCATGAGGTTTCAGTCGAAATTATGGGTGATCTGGCCATTCTTTTAAACAGGATCACACTGCTGGCGGTCGTGGGCGGTAATGAAGTCACAAATCCGTTTATGGTCACAGAAGTTTATAAACTGGACGATGATAGCTGGAAGTTAGCTCACCTCGCTTTTACAAAACTGATGGTAAGAGAGTAACTTTAGTCTTACTTTTTAAATTAAGCTTTCGCGAAAGCAAAAACAACGGAGATATGAGATTAAAAACGATAGTTGTATTAGTAGTAATAACCATCTGTTTTGCCTGTAAAAATAAGCATCAAGAGAATGAGGTAGCAACCACGACTTCAGATCTGCTTTATCAAAAAGGCGAAAAAATCACAAATACTAATTTTGTGGGTGATGTATGGTTAAACTCATTGGTTACAGCAGACAGCATTAACAGGAACGCCTTGGGCAGCGTAACTTTTGAACCCGGAGCACGTACAAATTGGCACTTCCACCCTACGGGTCAAATTATTCTGGCGTTAGAAGGTGAAGGATTGTATCAGGAAAAAGGCAGCCAGAAGCGTATTTTAAAAAAGGGAGATGTTGTGAAATGCCCCGCAAATATTCCGCATTGGCACGGTGCAAGTGCGGGGAATAAATTTATACAAGTTGCAATAACAGGCAGAGATAAAGGCCCAACAGAATGGTTAGAACCCGTTACTGATGAAGAATATCAAGGAGAATAATACCATTCATATCAATGTAGCTTTTAATTACTATAACCTTTTGAAAACCTGATCCATATAAAAGGTGGAAATATCCTTTATATTTCCTATAATATCTCTTTCCTTTTAAAATTCAACTATCCAATTTATAAGATAATAAGTACATAATTCTTCGGAAATTGAAGTGGTTTATAAGCAAGCTCAGGATCTTTTTAAGTATTGATTTTCAAGCACATAATAAGTAATATTGTATAACCATCCAGTTGCCAACAAGTTGAGCTACAGCTTAAAAAGTCAATGATGCTTATGCAAAATAGAAAGATTATTGCCGCAGTATTTATACTCTTAGCGCTCCTACTTGGAACGTTGTTCTATCTCAAAATCGAATTCCCCCAAGGTTTAGAAGGCTATTTTAAAGCAGAATATTATAATCAATTTGGACCATTAGCTATAAGTATTGAGCTCTTAATAGCTGGCATCTATTTATTTACTAAAAATGAGAAAACCAATTTTACTTTAGCCGTTTTTGCATTTACAGCTTTATTAGATCCTTTTTTTAATCTAATGGGTCTTTTTACAAGCCTAGTTCCCACTTATGCGATGATACTTTTAGTATGTTGTGCTGTAGTATCGCTCTGGCTGGTCATTTCCAACTTTTATCAACTCAAAAGAATTTCTTTTCTTATGACTTTAGTCAGTTTTATAATTGGAAGTGCGATAGAATTATTCTTTAATTATTTTCTAAGTAACTAACTCCTACTTGTCCCCTCTTAATAGATTCTAAAACATACGCTTTACAAGATTTCTTTTTTAAAAAGCTTTAACCTTAGCACAGATTCCCTTGTATTTCCCGCATAAGCTACCAAAAGCCTAAGTGCAAATGCTACCTCATCCAACTAAGGCGAGATGGCTTCTCTTAAAATTATATCTTATAAAGAGCGTCCATATGCGATCTTATTTTCATTTAGCTTTTAATTGATTATTTTAGGAGGAATTATATTCAGAAATAAGAGTACTAGTACTCCTATTCGTAAGTTGTACCTCATTAAAAAAACGAATAATTTATGAATGAAATATGTTGTTTAATAAAAAATGAAACAACCGTAGATGATAAGAATTTTTACATCATTCAGGAAAATGAGTCTAAAAAAGAACATTTAATCCCTATAAATCAAATACATACTTTTAAAAATATAAAACCATTTAAAAAGTATAATTTTTTAAAAGAGTATAATCCAAATCATAATAAAACTTATCTTTCAATTATTCATCCCGATTTTAAAATCGGACAAGAAAGAGAATTAAATATAATTGGCTCATTTGAAATTGATGAGAAAACATATTTTGAGTTAGAAAGCGACTTCAAAAAACCACTTACAGTAAGAGCATTTAATTGGCAGAAAACTCTTCGAAAAGTTAAATGTAAAGTGGTTGGATACGGAAGAGGTAGACCTAGACTGAAAAATATAGAAACTGGAAATAGTGAATGGCACATTGGAGAAATAATACCTTTTTCAATTAAAGAGTTTAGCCAATTTAAAGACAGAAAAGATAATAAAATTGATTGCGTTATATTAGAGATACCTAAATCAAGTGAAACAATTAGTCTAAGAACTCTAAGGTGGCAAAACCCAGAAGATTGGGCATATAATAATATTTATTGTAAGATTGTGGGCATTTTGGGTAACGGATTACCCAAGTTAATTGCATTTGATTCTCGTCATCCGTATTATGCAGTAAATCAAACATATAAGTTTAGAGTAACTGGCTTCAACGATAAAATTACCCGTAAGGGGAGCAAATTAAAGATTATAAACCTAAGTGATGAATATTCTAATTCTCTAGAGGTCGTTGCAATCCCTAATCAAGAAAACAAAATCAAAATTGGAGAAATAATTGAATGTAAAGTTGATAATATAAATACGAGAATCCATCTTAGGCAGGTTAATACTAAAGATCCATTTTTTTATGAATTTGATGAAATAGTAGAAGACAAATTTCTTAAAAAGAAATATTTCTTAAAAGAACTTGAAAAAGATGATGAATATAATTTTAAATTAAAATCACAATATGAACAGGAAAGTGGATTTTGGGTTTTCACATATTGCAATTATATCTTAACAAAGATAAAATATGAGGAATCAATTAGAAGAAACTTGACAGAGGTTTTAAAAATTATAGACTTACATACATTTTTCGAAAACTGGATACTTACAAGTGGAATTTTAAGAGCGATTCAAGATGATGATGAAAGAAAATTAACTAAATTAAAAGTTCTACGAATATTAGAAAATAACAGTTTAGAAAAAAAAGCAATAGAAGCAATTTTAGACTTCAAAATTCCCGAGTTATATCAAAGACAAGCAAATTATGCAAATTTCACAGAAATATATTATTTAATTAAATATTCAGATTTTGAAAACATAAATGAAATTGAACTTTTAAAGTTTTTATCTTCTATAAAATCATTTAAAAAAGAGAATAGATATATAATAAAGAGACTAGTATATTATATAAATAGGTCTTTAGAGATTTATAAGAATTCTTTAAAACAAGAATATTTTATTTTATCTCAAAATTTAAAACCTGAACAAAAGAAAGAGATTATAAAATATTTAAATTGGATTTACATTCAAATCTATCTTTCCAGTCTTGCGGATTTAGTTGTGGAATCCAATATTCTAATATCAAAATTTTATCGATTAAACACTTTATTACTAAATAATAAAACGGAAAGTGAAAAATTACTTCTAAATGCTTTTTATATAATTTCTAATTCAACTAAAAAACATAACATACCTGTAGTATTAAAAAACAACAGTATTGAAATTACACTTTCTCAATTAGAAGACAATCCCAATAAATTTATTGCTTTAAATTTAGATGAAGAATATTTTAAAACCATAATAGTTCAAAAACATTATAACGGCTTTAAAGCTACAATTGGTGAAATAGAAGGTTTTTTACCGTTTCAGAACATAACGGATATAAACTTAAAACAAAATAAACAGGAAAATTTAGAATGGGAAACCAATATTGATATCACATTATATTGTGACAAATTTCAATATTTTATTTGCAAACAATTAGATAAACAATCTAAGTATTATTATTCAAAAAACTTAAAAAGAGATAAAAAATTAAATAGAGGCAAAATAATCTATGGTATAGTAAAGAATGTAACAACATTTGATTCAAATAGTAAAGGTGTTTTTATCTCTACCGAATTTGGAGATGGGTTAGTCCATCAAAATGAAATTACTTACAACAAATATGATTATTACGATTTAAATATTATTTTCACTAAAGGAGATAAAATACCAGTATATGTATTAGGTTATAATAATGAAAATCTCGTTTTAGGATTTAAACACTTAATAGGCACTCGCTTTGAAAATGAATATTACGATATCCTAAACAATTACGATATCGATATTAGTGAAAGCTTAACAGATGAAGAAATTAATTCGGACTTTAAAATTGAACTTGAAAAAGGCTTTATTTTTGAACAGTTTGCTTTTTTTAAAGATTCTATCGATGAAAAAATCAAGTATATAAAATTTGCAAAAGCATTTTTTTCAAATACAAAAAATGCTAGGTCATATCTTCTAAATATTTACATAGAATATTTTAATAGTATTAAAAATCTAGATAGTTTAATTGAAGATTATTCAATTGTAAAATATAACGATTTTAGAAATTTTATAATTAAAATAAAAGACAAAGTACAGACTCAAACTTTAGAAAATTTTCCTGAATCAAAAAACCTGTTATTTTTTATTGACATCCTACATATATTTAATAGTAAAGATGAAAATGACCTTGAAATAGTTTTTAATTTAGTTCAAAAATCAATTCAAGAGAATGACATTTTGTTAAAAGCGGTTGCAAAAACAGTTCTTTCTAATAATTTAATTTTAACTGAAATTGATAAAGATAATGATGATAGCTTAAATGAATATACGTTTAAGAACCTAAAAAGAATTCGAGAATATATTAACCAAGGCGTATTGTCGGTTGAGGAATCGATTGAGGATAAACTTGAGAAGGAACTTAAAGAAAAGAAAGTTTATTGGCAAAAAAGAATCAATGAAGATGAAGGAGAGAAATTAGAATTCAAGGCAACTTTTATTACACCTATACCAACAAATGACCAAAAGAGAATTATAGAAGGTTTAGAAAAGCAATTGAAAAAAGCGCAATCAGAAGAAAATATTAGTAAAATAAAATCCAAAATATAAGAAGTTAAAGATTTAAGTAAAAATGTAAGAGGAATTGACAAAATCATTATTCATAGTGCTTTAAAAACAATATGTGCTTTTGCAAATACAAAGGGAGGAGTTTTATTGTTAGGGGTTAGTGATGATAAAAAAATATTTGGTCTCGAACAAGACTATAAATCATTTAAAAAGGACAAAGATAGAGATGGTTTTGGTAAATTTTTCGATTCAATGATTAAAGATTATTTCGGTGATAGCTTCTCTTCAACTTTGCTAGAATACGAATTTTTAAAATTTCCAAAAGGAGATATCCTTATTGTGAAAGTTAAAAAAAGTACTGAAGAAGTCTTTTTATTAAAAAATGAAAAAGGTATTACAGAAGAAAGTATATATGTTAGAAATTTAAGTTCTTCAAACAAATTAAAAGGTGTAGAACTTTCTAAATTTATTAAAAATAAGTACAGAGAACAAATAATGAATAACACTGAAATAAAATAACGAGGCACAACAAAGAACTGAGTTAAAAACAAGTCCTTTTAAGCTAATTTACTCCTGAAATTTTCATCATAGAGCAAGCCTACTTACGCAAATTTAAGTGCTAAACCACGCAACTACTCATAGCAGAGACCTTTGTAAAACATTTGGCCATAAATTATGGAAATAGATAAAACAGAAAAATTATTAAATAAATTTGATTTTAAGTTTGAAAGAAAAAACTCTAAATTAATAGTCAAATCAGATTTTGCTCAAAGAGTAATAATTGACTTTTCTGATCCTGAAAAACTAAAAATAACGGACAGACTTGTGGTACGGAATTTTTAACGGGTTTAATTGAAATGAGTATAAAAAATGCGACTCTTTACAATTTTACCGAAGTAATAATAATGACTTTTTTATTGGTGTACTTGGATATAGAATCTGACGGAATAAATCTGGTCTTTTTCATTTTAGCTTTCATTGTTTGGATATTGCTTTGGACAATATTTTACTTAGTGAAAGCGGAAAATATTAAACGTACTATAATAAGCTGGAATGAATAAGAGCATTCTGAATTAAAAATGTTATACGCTACTTGTCCATAACCGTAACCGTTAGGCAATAATCCCTCATAGCTCTCAAAATCCTTTAGTACTATTCTTAAGTCAAAAAGCAAGAAAAATGGGATTGTTGACAAAATTTAAATCACTGAATATTAAATAAATAACTTGACGTTAGTCAGAATTAAAAAAACTTAAAATGATTTTAAAATTAAATCTAATAATTACCACTTTATTATTAACTATCAATTCTATTAATGCTCAAGATATTGATTCGACAAATGATTTAAAAAAAGGTATTTACAAAAATTTTGAAGAATTCAAAACTAACAACCCTTCTTCACAATTAGAATATAATATTTTAAATACTCAAGTTAAATATGGAGGTTTAGGCAGCAATAAAAGTTTAACTCAATATAAATTGAATATTGATAAGAATGATGCTGAATCAATTGGTCAAATTTATGGTTTTTGTGATAGTAAAAACATTTATATAAATGATGAAATAATTAAATTAAAACCCAAATCATTATTCTCAAAACTAAATTACATAGGGAAATACTGCCTCTTTGAAAAAGTAACTTTTCAAGATGTAAATACTGGAAACGGAAATCTTATTGTATCTAGAAAATCAGATATTGTATTAAATATGGATAACGGTGAAACAAGAATTTTAAATAAGTCTTATCTAAAAAAAATACTTAAAACTGATAAGGAATTATATCTTGAATTTAAAAAAAGAAAGAAAAAGCATAAAATTTTGAGAGAATATTTGATTAAATATTTGGAACGGAAAAATTAAAAACATTGCCAACACTATATAACCGCAATTACGGTAGATTAGACTATGCTTCGACTTCGCTCAGAATAGGCTAATCCACTGGGAATCACTAACGTCTACGCCAAACCAACAATTAAGTACATTTAATCTGTAACTGACGGTTGTGCGAGATTGTTGAAAACCAACCTATATGGATAGATTATTAGCAATTTTTATAACACTGCTCGTTTGTTCTCAATCATACGCACAAAAACCGAGAGCAAGAGATTTAGGGGTTCCTTTTGTCGGAAAAACAGGAGAATTTAATGCAATTACAGACGTTAAAGGTGTTGAGGTTGGATATAGCACAATAATTTCGGGTGAAGGAGAAAATGTTTTAGGTAAAGGACCTATTAGAACTGGAGTTACTGCCATTTTTCCACGAGGCAAAGCCAAAAAATTTAGTCCAGTTTACGCCAATTGGTATAGTCTAAATGGAAATGGGGAAATGACAGGTACGACTTGGGTAACTGAATCGGGTTTTCTTGAAACGCCAATTATGATAACCAATACCAATAGCGTTGGTGAGGTAAGACAAGCTGTGTTAAAATGGTTTGTTGATACAGATTGGTATAGTGGAGAAAACTGGTGGTATACCTATCCAGTAGTAGCGGAAACATATGACGGATTTCTTAATGATATTTACGGATTTCACGTAAAAGAGAAACACGTTTTAGAGGCTATAGAGAATTCTTCAAGTGGAAAAATAGCTGAAGGAAATGTAGGCGGAGGAACAGGAATGATGTGCTTAGGTTTTAAGGGAGGAACGGGAACGTCATCGAGAGTTTTTAAAATTAAGGATTCAACTTATACCGTTGGCGCAATTGTACAATCTAATTTTGGAGCTAAAAGAAATTTATCAATCGCAGGTGTTCCAGTTGGAATTGAATTGAAGGACACTTTAAATTACGAATACAAAGCACCACCAAAATCAAGACGACAAGAAGGAGATGGTTCAATTATAGTTATAGTAGCAACTGATGTCCCTTTATTACCACATCAATTAAAGAGAATTGCTCAAAGAATTCCTTTGGGAGTTGGTATCGTGGGTGGACGAGGAAGTAATGGTTCTGGAGATATATTTTTGGCATTTTCAACCGCTAATGAAAAGGCATTTAATCGTGATGAAATGACAACTGTAGAGACTATGTCAAATGATTTACTTATGCCAGTTTTTGAAGCAACTGTCCAAGCTGTTGAAGAAGCAATCATTAATGCTATGGTAGCCGCTGAAACAATGGAAGGAATAAATGGAAATAAGGCCTATGCAATTCCACACGATTTACTCATCGAAACTTTAAAAAAATATAATCGGATAAAAAAATAACGTGATACAACAATTTGTTTGTATTTGCTAATTTAGTTGCTGAAATACGCAACGAAATCATACATAGACAAGTTGTGCAACATTTGAAAAAACCATCCCAAATTTGAGAAATGAAAAAACAAAATTTACTATTGACGATTTTAATTACCACTTTTATAATGTCCTGTTCTTCAGATGACAGACGACCTAATGAGGAAGAGAAAACTAATACAGAATTAAAACTCTACAAAAAGACTAACAGTTATAATGATGGAGTTTTGACTTCATCACAAGAAGTTTTCTACAACAATGACAATAAAATAGAATCTGTTACCTTAAATCAGGTTGATTATTTAAATAGAACATTTACTGTCAATTATACGAATGGCAATGTTAGCGGAATCATTCGTTCGACTGATATAACAAATCCAAACGGGACAGATGAAACAATAAACTATAATAACATTACTTCTACAAATAGTACTATAATTCTTGTTTCAGACGCGTCAGATAAAACACTGGAAATTGAATTTTCAAACGGTTATGTTAACTCGACAAAATTTTATCCAACTTCGATGCCGAATAATGTATTCAAACAATCATTTACTCGAAACTCAAATAACCAATTAACATCTAACAATACTGGTGGAGACAACTTTGAATATTCTGATTTTGATACTAATAAAAAGTTAGACCCATATGGTAGTGTAATGGAATATGAACATAGTAGATTTTTTAAGATATTTGGTTTAAAAGTTTCAAGAGACAACCCTTTAACCGCAACATATAACTTTAATGGTGGCGGAACATATAGTAACTTTTTAGAATATGACGAACAAGGATATGTTACCAAAGTGAGTTATGATGAATCAAATTCAAACTCGAATTATTCTGTACACGAATATATTACGGAATAAACTATGTAACAATGTATTCAAAAAATAGCGCAAGTCGCCGCTAACTCAATAGTTTGGGCATTTTAGGAAAGTCGCCAAAATGAAAGGATATAACACACATTTGGGATATGGGATTGATATTGACCAAAGGTATAACCAAAAAATTATAGGACATAGCGGAGGTTGGTACGGAATACATTGTGAATTAATGAATTTTATTAACGACCATTATACAGTCGTGATTTTATCTAATATAGATGATGGAGGAAAAAAAGGAGCATCGAAAGTAGCTGATTTTTTCAAGATATTGATTGCCGATAAGAAAAAAGAAAAACAATGTTGCATGAACCATTTACCAGACCTTTATGCACAAGCAATGAATACCAAACAAACAAGAATATAAAAAGTATAAAATGAAAGAATCAATTTTAGCACTGTTTATTTTAGCTTCATTATCGGGCTTTTCCCAAGATTCAGAATATAAAGTTTCCTCATATCTTACAGAGGGCACAAAAGCACCAAATACGCATTACATAGGGGAAGCTTGGTTGAATGCTGTAGTTATGCAAAAATGTTTTGTGGAAAATAAAGATGGTAAAATCAAAGATGGAGCACCGGAAATGACCCTTTTTGAATTTAGAGATGGAAAAATATCTCGAATCTTTGAATATTGGTAACAGAATAAAAAACTGTACCTGACCAAACCTTATAAAAATAAGAGCTTCGGGCTTAATTGCAGGGTTTGCGTATTTCTATTAAGTCTGCAAAATCTTTGAGATTTTGCTTTGGACAAAAAATAAACCAAAGATTTCGCTATATCCATGGCAGAAAGCAATGCTAGTTCGCTCCCGTACTTTTCATAGCCGAACCATTGTAAAACATTAAAAAAGTAGTCTAAAAACTGATAGAATTATGTCCGAACAAAAAATAGGAATTGATAAAACATTGAGCCGAATATTAATATGGCTACCTTCATTAGCAATTGTACTATTCTACATTCCTAATGCTTTCGACAAATTAATTAATCACGATCAAACTGGAAAAGTAGTAGAAAGTAGTGCTGTAATGATTACAGCTGGAGTTTTTATTTTAATTGGGACAGCTCTTTTCCTATATAATAAAACGATACTGATTGGCACTTCAATGTTAGTTTTATATATGACTTTTATTGTCTTAATTCATATGTATAAGGGAAAACCAGCCGAAATTGTAATTCTAATTCTAATGGCAACCATATTCGCATCATATATTAGAAAACCAAAATTATTTTCAAGAACAACTGAATCAGATCTAGTTTAGATTTTTAAACCTGAAATGAAGCAAATAATTATCTATTTCATCCTGCATGCCGCGATAATATTTCTGTCATATTTAGATTGATCTTCAATCACTTCATAAAAGTCCTGTATAAAATCTTTAGCCTTATAATATTCTCTGGGGTTCTCAAAACTGGAGGCAAAACTATCTACTATTGCTAACAGCTTGGGCTTATTATCTATAAATTCCTTTCTCACTTGATTAAAAATAGCATTATCACGCTTAAAACCCCTGTATAAGCGCTGGGTAACATGAGTGATATTTAAGTGTTCTTCTTGAATTTGTGAGACAACCGCATAACTCGCATTAACAAGTCCAGACATGTCAAAATCATAAGGCACAGGTATTATTTTATTATCTACATATATCAATTTTTGGTTGTGCAGATATGCAACAGAAAAATCTGAATTGCTTATCATATATTGAAAAAACGCGTGCTGCACAGAAGTAATATCATCCTGCTCTAGCGGATGTACAAAACGTCTTAATAATTTACCGTTAAATCTATTAGCGACTATTTTATCATCTTCAATCAGAAACCCTTTGATTTTATGCTCTTTCTTTTTTTTGCCTTTCACCTCACTAAAATCTATAGTTACCATACGGGTATTAAAATGATAGGGTGATATTACTTCGTAAAGCTTATAAGCTAGAAATTCCTTTACAATATTATCATTGCTCACTTTTCCCATAGAGCAGGGAAGCACTAATTTCAATCTTTTATTTCCTTCGAAAATTGTGCCTTTACCTACAGATTTTTTAATTCGCATATGAACGGGAGGAAAATAACACTTGGCTTTTCTAAAATTCCCCCTAGCCCTTAATTTGACATCTAGTGTCTTCCAAGAATCCGGTTCATCCTCATAGGAAAGTTGTACATCTATAAATGTACTATCATTGGTGTTTTTCTTGAGATCCCTGTTGGAATAACCTATTTTTAGCGGAAGAATTGCTTTATTTTTAAAAAGAATAGAGATTTCCGGAATCGAATCATTCTTTATGGAACTCTGAGCATAGAATACATGGATATGGATAAAAAAAGATAACAAAAAACTAAAAAATATTGATTTCATCAGTACACCCCATAAAGCATTAATCATCTAATTTACTAAAAACCAATTTATTACAAATAATCATCCGCTAATTTATTATGACAAGAACAATCAATCTCATATTAGGAATACTTGCAGTAGCGTGTTTAATTTACAGCTTCATCACTAATCCAGAAACGGGTAGCTTCCTAGGAATTGAAATAAATATATGGCTCGAAAGAGCTTTTTGGCTTTTTGTAGCTTGTGGATCCTTTTATCAATTTTTCCGAAATAAAGAAAATGCTAAAAAGTAAAAGTTCTTGCTTTTTTTGACTTCCATTGACTTAACTTTAATTTTCCATTTAATTAAATTCCTCCTATGAACTATAGATTCCGACTCCTGTTTTCGTTTTTTGTGCTCTCTTTCACATTACTTGTAGCTCAAGAAACCGATCCTGTTATTGAAAATATCATTAATGAAGCAAATCAAAATTCCCACTTGGAAAAATTGGGACACGAACTGTTGGACGTTGTGGGGCCAAGATTGGTCGGAAGTCCGCAAATGAAAAATGCACACGATTGGGCTGTAGAAAAATATAAAAGTTGGGATATTAATGCCGAAAATCAGCAATGGGGAACTTGGCGCGGTTGGGAACGAGGCATTACACATATCGACATGGTAGCACCACGAGTGCGTACCTTATCTGGTATGCAACTGGCTTGGAGTCCCAGCACTTCAAAAAAAGGAATAACAGCAGAAGTTGTGATACTGCCTGAAGCAAAAGATTCTGTGGCCTTTAAAAATGCAATCGCAGCGGTAAAAGGAAAATTTGTGATGATTTCTATGAACCAGCCTACAGGAAGACCGGACGACAACTGGGAAGAATGGGCTAAAGAGGAATCTTTTGAAAAGATGAAAAAAGAGCGTGACAGCTTAAATGATCTATGGAGGGAAAGAATAAGAAATACAGGTTATTCTACGCGCGAGTTACCTAAAGCATTAGAAGAAGCAGGAGCCGCAGGAATTATAACTTGCAACTGGTCTCGTGGTTTTGGCGTAAACAAAGTTTTTTCTGCTTACACAGATGAGATTCCCACAGTTGATATTTCATTAGAAGATTATGGCCTTTTATATAGAATGGCAGAATACGGCGATAAACCAGAAATTAAAGTAGTAGCAGAATCTGAAGAACTTGGAGAAGTACCTACATTTAATACAATTGCACAAATTAAAGGATCTGAAAAGCCAGAAGAATATATAGTCCTTTCTGCTCATTTTGATTCTTGGGATGGTGCCACTGGAGCCACAGATAACGGCACAGGCACATTGGTTATGATGGAAGCCATGCGCATTCTTAAACAAGTATATCCCAATCCAAAACGTACCATTCTTGTGGGCCATTGGGGCAGTGAAGAACAGGGTTTGAATGGTTCTAGGGCATTTGTAAAAGACCATCCAGAAATTGTTGATCACGTACAGGCTTTATTTAACCAAGATAATGGTACGGGAAGGGTCGCCACTATTTCAGGCAACGGATTTCTAAATGCTTATGATTATTTAGGCAGATGGCTTTATGCTGTCCCAGAAGAAGTGGGCGGAGAAATAGAAACCAACTTCCCGGGCACTCCCGGAAGAGGCGGGTCTGATTATGCCTCTTTTGTCGCGGCAGGAGCTCCTGCATTTAATTTAAGCTCGTTGAGTTGGGATTACTGGAATTATACGTGGCACACCAACCGAGACACTTACGACAAAATCGTATTTGACGATGTGAGGAATAATGTAATCCTTGCTGCTATTCTAGCTTATAAAGCCAGTGAGGATGAAGAAACAACTTCCAGAGAACAAATTGTTTTGCCTATGAGCCGCCGTACCGGTGAGCAAATGACATGGCCAGAGGCAAGGGATGCTACGCGCAAAGGTGGCTTGGATAAAGATTAATTATTAGTGATTTTATAGAAGCATCTAATTCAGGTCTATAAGTTTAGAATTTCCTGAACTTCATCTGGCGTGACAGTGAGCAAACCGGGTGCCGTTAATCTGGAAATCATTTTGCGCCAGTTTTCATCCTTTGCAAAAATGCTTTTAAAGATGGGTTTGGCTTCATCCAAGCGATCACTGTTTGCTAATGCAATGGCTTTCCAGAATTTCATTTCCAGATTATCTGGAAACATTTTTTCTGCAGTTCCATATTGTTCTAGTGCCTTGTCCATATCATTGGCTTCCACTGCCAGATCACCTCTATTCATAAATTCATAAGCACGTGCCGTTTTTAACAATCGGTCTAGTTCTTCTATTGGGGTAGCGTGATCGTCAACCCTAAGATCAATTTTATGCTCCTCCCACGGATTTTCAACGCGCTCTGCCCCTACAACAATCAAAGCAGCAGATTGTTTACCTCGTATATCTCCCCCAGCTTTTTGTGCAGCTCTTAAAACCGCAACTACTCTTTCGGCTAATGGTAAATCGTTATTATTTTTAAAAGCTTCTGCCATTGCTGGCACCACCTCATCATTCAACATCATATTCGCTTGGACTGAAAAATTTTCACCGATTATTTGATGTGCAGATTCTACGCATTTTGCGCCAGTATATGCAAAAGCATTTCCCCTTGCATCCAAGAAAGCAACCTGCCGGTAGTCTTTACCTTCATCCTGCGCAATGAGTTGTGTTAGGGCTTCTTCCGCAGATTGACCTTCAGACATTAATGCGAGTCCATTAGGCCCATAAGCAGGATTTACAAAAGATTGTGTAGCCACTACTCCTACACCAGATTTGCCCCAGGAAACCAAGGATCCCACAGAAAACCAATGACTTTGAACGCCAACAGCCAATTCGCCATTGGCCGTATCTTTCGCCACAATAGAAAATGTATGCGCAAAAGCCTCATCCCTACTGTTGCTGTGTTGTGCTAAAAGTGAAGAACTCATTAAAATCATTAAAAGCTTAAGAAAATTTTGCATTGTACTTTTTAAGCTTAAAGATAAACATTAATTAGTGCTGAGAAATAAACCTTCTTATTTCAACTTAATACGCTCCTTCATTTTTTCAACAATATTAAAAGCGGCAGGGCAAACGGGTAAATTCTTCAAAGTGATATTTGTAATCTGCTGAAATTTTTTGCGGTCTGTATGCGGAAATTCGGCACACGCTTTAGGTCGTACATCATAAATTAAACAGTAATTATCTGAAGCTAAAAACGGACAGGGAAGTTGTTGCAGCACATAATCATTATCTTCATCAACCCGCAGATAAGTCTCAATAAACTGTACATCTTTCATTTTAAAATGTTTAGCAATACGCGTGATATCACGATCTGTAAATAAAGGCCCTGTGGTTTTACAGCAATTGGCACAATTAAGACAATCTGTTTGTGCAAACTCCTCATCATGCAAGTCCTGCATTTGATAATCCAGATCTTTAGGTGGTTTACGCTTGAGCTTTTTAAAATAAGCCACATTCTCTTTATGCTTATCTTTGGCAAGCTCTGGGAGTTGCTTAATGAATTCTTCCATAGCGCAAAATTAATGAAACTCAAGTTTACAACTCTGTGTTGCTAGAGGATTAACTAGTTTACCCTATTATCTAAATGGAAACAAATAACCCACAGGAACCTGATATTTTTGGTGCAGCCCTTCGTGATTATTATAACAGCAATTATACAGACGATATCGTCGTACACTCCTCGCTAACTGAAGATGATGAGATCCCTGTTCCCTATTTATTCCGCGAGTTTGATGAAATGCCAGTATTAGAAAAAAAAGCTTTAGAACTGGCAAAAGGAAAAGTACTTGATATAGGTAGTGGTGCTGGCAGTCATAGTCTCTATCTTCAAAAAAAAGGTCTTAATGTCACAGGCTTAGACAGTTCTGCTGGAGCCCTAAAAGTGGCCAAAGAAAGGGGTTTAAAAAAAGTAGTCTGTAGTCGTTTATTGGATTATAAGGAAGGAACCTATGATACTTTGTTAGTGCTCATGAACGGTACAGGAATCTTTGAAAGAATTAAACTGGCAGGTAGGTATTTACAACATTTAAAAATGCTTCTAAACCCAAAGGGGCAAATCCTTATAGATTCTTCAGACATCTCATTTATGTATGAAGAAGAAGACGGCAGTTACTGGCGGGACGCTTCTCGTGATTATTACGGAGAAGTAACTTTTAGCTTAAGTTATAAAAGTGAGGAATCTCCGCCTTTTGACTGGTTATATCTGGATTTTAAAACACTAAAAAAACTTTCGGAGGAAAATGGCTTTAAGTGTGATCTGGTGGCAGAAGGAGAACATTATGATTATTTGGCACGATTAACAAAAACCTGAACGTGGATTTTTATCGTATGCTTTATAGGGTATAAAACTATTCTGATAAAGCAGTATCTTTATGTGCCCTTTAAAGAAATGACTTCTTGTTTATAGATTTTATAATTGTATAAACTGTTAAAAACTAAGTTAAACAAAAAGCTAAATTTCCCACTGCTAATGGGTTTCAATATTTTAGCTAAAACACCTATTATGAAGCACAAATTTTTGAATATTCGATTTGTTCTAATATTTTCAATTTCTCTATTTATTGTATCCTGTTCCAGCGATAGTGATGATCCAGACAATGGCGATGATGGTGGTGGGGATATTACCTTGGCCAATAAAAAGCCCTTGGGTTCTTCGGCAAATGACTTTCTATCTGATGCGATGTTCAGTGACTTAAGACTTGAAATAGCCTATGTAGATGGTTATAGACCTGCTCAAACTACAATTGATAACCTGCTTCAATTTCTTGCACAACGGCTTAATAAATCCAATGTGAGTTTAAAGGAAACAATTGTTCCTGCAACAAATGTAGGTACGCTTGATATTGACGAAGTTGTCGAAATTGAAAATACAAATAGAACTGTTTTTAATGCCGGAGACGAGTTAGCTGTATGGGTGTTTTTTGCAGACCAAAGCTCAGAAAAAGATGAAGGAAACAGTGTGGTTTTAGGGACGGCCTATAGAAATACATCATGTATAATCTATGAGAAAACTATAGAAGATATTAATAACAGCGTGCTTAATTCTAATAAAACGGTAATCGAAAGTACTACGTTGCAACACGAATTTGGTCATCTTTTTGGCCTTGTAAATGGAGGCACAGATATGGTTGAAGATCACGAAGATGTAACAGACGATGACAATGACGAAAATGACAATGCACGCCATTGTGTTACTGATGGATGTTTAATGTATTATCAAACGGTAAGTAATGTTTTTAGTATGGCTGACTTAAATTCTATCCCTCCCTTTGACAGTTTTTGCCTGGCAGATTTAAGAGCCAATGGTGGTAAATAATGAACTCTAAAGATGATATAATAGAAGTAAATTAAAAACCCATTAGAACTTATTCTAATGGGTTTTTAACTTTAGTACGCAGTATAAAAAAAGTTTCCGTTACAAGACTTTACTCAAGATAACGGAAACTTCAACCTACTTAATAAAATGTGCTTAATCTAAAACGACAGTTGTCTGTGCAATTACACGACCTCCATCATAAACATTTATTTTATATACTCCTTTTTCAAAATCCTCACCTATAGGGTCAATATTTTCACAAATATCCAAAGAGGTATTTTCATAGTAAAACTTAGAGATAGCGCTATAGGTAACATTAGTAACACTATCTATGGCTATGGTTTTATTCTCACCTAAAACCTGATCTTTAGGATCTAAAATCTGAACATATAGTTCCTTATCCCCTGCTTCTGCAATTCGATTTTGAGGTACTGTATAACAAGCTCTAATTTTGTCTACTCTTCTAGCTCGGTCATTTTCAACCAACTTACCAGAATTTCTTTGTATAACGCCTGTACCTCTTAACTTACTGGCAGACAAGCTTGATCCTAAAGCTACTTTTTCAGCAAGCTTATTTTTTTCCATACTTAAAGAGTCTCTCTTCATCTGCTCAACTTCCAATTCGTATGTAGTACTATCTACGCGCATAGCTAGCATTTTATTCATACCACGCAATGAATCGTTTTGTGTAAAAAGAAATTCCCTTTCTTTCTTAAGCTTATAAACCTCATCACGATATCTTCTTAAAACAGAAATATCAGCTTCCATAGTTTCTACAGAATCTATTAAAACCTGAATGCGATCACGTGCCTGATTAAGATCTGTATCCTTTAAATTGTTTTCTTCTATAACAGCATCGTATTTACTCACCATTTGTTTAAGGTCCTTCAATACAACTTGCTTTTCTTTTGTTAGTTCTGCTTTGGTATTTTTTTCCTGGTTATAAAGCTTGATAGCAAATGCACCGGCAATTACCAGAAGGACAGCCAGAATCCCGGTGATAATCTTTATACCCGTATTTTTGTTTTCATTTTCCATAATATTCAATTTGATTAGTGCGGCGTTTTATATGTTTTTATTATAACGCTTTAACAATACTAAAGTGTATATATATTCCTCCTCCCCAAAATAATTAGCGAAGATTTAACGTTGCTTCTTAACAAAACCTAAAAACAGATGACTTTGCAATTCACACTGACAACACAAATCTGTGTTTAACATTGAAAATCAATATTTTATGATGATTATTAGTTTTAAATATTGTTATTTAAAATTAAGTTCAACATAAACCGGAAAATGATCTGAAGGATATCTGCAATCCTTTGAATCACTTAAAATTCCGCTTTTAAGAATATTAAAATCATCTGGAGTCGTGAAAATATAATCTATTTTACGTGTTACCGGTTTATCAAATTCAAAGCCATTAAAAGTTCCCGAAGGACCAAAAGCGTTAACTCCAGCAGCTTCATGAGTATCTATAAGCGTACCTTTTATAATATGTATTCCCTCCTTATCCTCTTCCAGATTAAAATCTCCCATTAAAATAACAGGTAGATCCTGTGTATTAATTTCTTCTATTTTTTCAAGAATAAGTTTTGAACTTTCAAGTCTGGCTTTGTCTCCCATATGATCAAAGTGGGTATTAAACACATAAAAATCCTTTCCCTCATCCCGCGACCGAAACAAACCGTACGTGCAGATTCTATTAAGAGCGGCATCCCAACCTTTAGATGGTTTGTCCGGTGTTTCAGAAAGCCAGAATGTAGCTTCATTCCTTAATTCGACCTCATCTGTATTGTAAAAAACAGCTGAAAATTCGCCTCTTTTATCCCCAAAGTCCCGCCCAAGACCTATATAAGCATACTGATCCAGACCATTTTCTATATCCTCCAATTGGTTGAACAAAGCCTCTTGTGTACCAAAAACATCCGGCTTAAAAAAATTGAGTTGGGAGATTAGAAATTCTTTTCTGTTATTCCAATTGTTTAAGCTATCTGACGGATTATCATACTTAATATTATATGTAAGTACAGATAGATATTGTGCTAAAGCAATTTGAAAAAGGAAAAATGAAAGGATTACAACTGAAAACTGGCGAAACATGATTACTTGTTTTTGGTACTTAAACTTACAACAAAAGCTATATTCTTCTATAAGACACAAGGCTTATTTATTTGAGTATATTTGGCTTCCATAGAATAGAGAAACCAATAAAAATGAATAAACGAAACAGAAAAAATATAATTTTATTTCTAGTCCTTGCAGTAATCGCAGCTATTATCTATCCCTTTGAGGCTGATTTTTCAAAAGGCCTGTTCGCTGGTTTAGGCATTGCTGCAGTCATTTATATCATTCGGGAATTCTTACCCAAACGTAAGTAAGCGATCTTTATTAAATAATCTATATCAAATAATCCAAAAGTTCTTTTGCAGCTTTTAAAGCTTTAAAATTGGGGTGTTTAACCTCATCTTTCACCTCTTCATGAACCCATGTAGTATGAAAAGGAATGTGATACGCGTGGCCACCCATTGCCAAAACTGGAAGAATATCAGACTTTAAGGAATTGCCTATCATTAAAAATTCTTCAGGCTTTATGTCCAAATGTTTTACCAGCTTTTTATACTGCTTTTCCTTCTTATCTGAAACAATCTCTATATGATGAAAATAATCTATGAGACCAGATTTAATAAGTTTACGTTCCTGATCGAGTAAATCACCCTTAGTAGCCACTACGAGTTTATAATTCTTGCTCAATTTTTTTAGAACATCCTCAATTTCTGGGATAAGTTCTACAGGCTCCGCTAACATTTGTTTTCCCAGATCTAAAATAAATTGAAGGTTCTCCCCCGAAATGTTATTTTTTGTAATGTCCTGCGCGGCTTCTATTAAAGAAAGTGTGAACCCTTTAATACCGTAACCGTAGGTTTCAAGATTACGAATCTCTGTATCCAACAGGATTTTCACAATCTCATCTTCTTCAAAATAGTTAGAAAACTGCTGGGCAAAAGCCTTTTCTGCATTTCTAAAAATAGTTTCATTTACCCAAAGGGTGTCATCTGCGTCGAAAGCGATGACTTTAATTTTGTTTTTATTCAAAATTTCCGATTAAAATTAGCTGTACGCAAATTAGGGATTGACATTGGTTCTGTATAAAACTTTAAGAAAGGATTCTATTATACTAAAAAACCTACTCCATCTTAAAGGCAGAGCAGGTTTTCTAAAGCATTCTATTTTTATTGTTTAAAACTAGCGAACCAGTTTTTTATACTTAATACGTTTTGGCATTAAATCGCCACCCAAACGTTTCTTCTTGTTTTCCTCATAATCTGAGAAACCACCTTCAAAGAAGTAAACCTGACTATCCCCCTCAAAAGCAAGAATATGGGTACAGATACGATCTAGGAACCAACGGTCGTGAGAAATAACTACTGCACATCCTGCAAAATTTTCTAGACCTTCTTCTAAAGCCCTCAATGTGTTAACATCCAGATCATTTGTAGGTTCATCCAGTAAAAGTACGTTTCCTTCTTCCTTTAAAGTCATTGCCAGGTGCAAGCGGTTACGCTCCCCACCAGATAACATAGAAACTTTTTTATTCTGCTCGCTTCCGCTAAAATTAAATCTGCTTAAATAGGCTCGACTGTTTACTTGTTTACCGCCCATCATAACGAGTTCCTGACCCTCACTAAAATTCTGCCAGATACTTTTTTCTGGATCTATATTAGTATGTGATTGATCTACATAAGCTATCTGAGCTGTATCCCCTACTTCAAAATTACCTTTATCTGGTTCGGTCTCACCCATTATCATCTTAAAGATAGTTGTCTTACCAGCACCGTTAGGACCTATTATGCCTACAATACCTGCTTGTGGAAGGTTAAAATTAAGATCTTCATAGAGCAATTTATCGCCAAAGGCCTTACTCACTCCATTTGCTTCTATAACATTGGTTCCTAAGCGCGGACCATTGGGGATATAAATCTCCAATTTATCATCCATCTGTTTCTGGTCCTGGCTCATTAACTTATCGTAGTTGTTCAAACGTGCCTTTTGTTTGGCTTGACGACCTTTAGGAGCCATCCGTACCCATTCCAACTCACGCTCAAGTGTTTTTTGACGCTTGCTAGCCTGTTTCTGCTCCTGTGCCATACGTTTGGATTTTTGATCCAACCAAGAGGAATAATTTCCTTTCCAGGGGATTCCTTCACCACGATCCAGTTCCAGAATCCATCCTGCTACATTATCCAAAAAATATCTATCGTGAGTAACTGCAATCACAGTTCCTTTATATTGCGCCAAGTGATGCTCTAACCAGTGTACACTTTCTGCATCTAAATGGTTAGTAGGCTCATCAAGCAGTAATACATCTGGTTCCTGTAAAAGCAAGCGGCATAATGCTACACGTCTACGTTCCCCTCCAGAAAGCACCCCTATTTTTTGATCTCCTGGAGGCGTACGAAGCGCATCCATAGCAACTTCTAATTTATTGTCCAGTTCCCAGGCTCCACGTGCATCTATCTCGTCTTGAAGGACTGCCTGTCTGTTCATCAGTTTTTCCATTTTATCTGGATCAGAATAAACTTCTTCCAGACCAAACTGATCATTAATGCTGTTATATTCATCTAGGATAGCTACAGTTTCGGCAGCACCTTCACGCACAACTTCGAGAACTGTTTTGTCATCATCAAGCTTGGGTTCCTGCTCCAGATAGCCTACGCTGTAATCTTGAGAGAATACAACATCACCTTGAAAATTCTTTTCTACACCTGCAATGATTTTTAAAAGGGTTGATTTTCCAGAACCATTTAATCCTAGAATTCCAATTTTTGCTCCATAGAAGAAGCTTAAGTAGATATTTTTTAAAACAGGGGTATTGGCACCTGGGTAGGTTTTAGAAACCCCAGACATCGAAAAAATAATTTTATTATCGTCGCTCATAGTAATCTAAATATTTGTTGATCTAAGGTTAAAAGTCGAAAGCAAAATCCCCTGATAGCACCGGGAATTAATAACTTAAACGCTCCTATTAACCAGAAGCGCAAAGGTATCAAAACAACCTTGTATGCGAAAGCAGCTATACAAACAGTTTTAATCTTTTACTGATAAATTAAATTGTCCTAAATCCCAGCATAAAAAGGTTTAGCATAATTATAACAATTTAAAATAGAATGAAATAGGATTTTATTTACAACTTTATAGGGCAACTTTCTATTTATCTGTGATGAGAGTTGCAATTGCTGAAAAAAGAAAAATTAAATCCCCCCAATAAAGTCAAGCAAATCAGTCTTTTTACTCGACTTAACAGGCTATTACTGTTTTCCATTTTTTCTTTTTGCAGCGAGAAAACTAATTAATTTAAAAACCCGGCAATGGATAAATCTAAAGAATGGAATGAAAACGCTAATGATCGTATGCGGGAAGATGAGGAGCGTTTACTGGACGAATTGGGCATACACGGTAAATCGCGTAGAACCTTTTTGGGACAAATGTCTGCAGCAAGTATTAGTCTCATGGCGATGCCCTATTTTACTTCAGAAATTTTTGCTAATACCCCTAAAAATCTTCCCGAACTTGATCCCGAAAGTTTGCTTAATGCAGTCAAGGTAAACCTTCAAATAAATGGTTCTGCGCGTCCACTTACTGTCGATTCCAGAATGACATTACTTGATGCTTTACGAGAACGTCTGCAACTAACAGGTTCTAAAAAAGGCTGTGATCATGGTCAATGTGGAGCTTGTACAGTTATAGTAGATGGTAAAAGAAAACTTTCCTGCTTAACACTCGCTGCAACTTGTAAGGACAAAAGCATCACTACAATAGAAGGACTTGCACGAGGCAATAACCTTCATCCTATGCAAGAGGCATTTCTAAAACATGATGGATTTCAGTGTGGCTATTGCACACCTGGTCAAATCTGCTCTGCAGTTGCTCTTCTTGATGAAGCTAAGCGTGGAGAAGTTAGTTATGTCACCGAAGATGTACGTGAAAAAGTGACTTCACTTTCTGAAGAAGAAATACGAGAACGAATGTCTGGTAATATTTGCCGTTGTGGAGCTTACAATAACATTGTTCAAGCAATTCGAGAAGTACATTCTGGCGAAGGAGAAGATCCTCAATGGGCCTTTGCCACAGAAGAACAGATGGAAAGAAGCAGGTCTATAGACTCTGAATAAATATGCTTTCAATCAGAAAGGATCAACTAAAAAAACTAAAATGAGACCATTTAAATATACAAGTGCAGAAACCGTAATAGCCGCGGTTGAATCACATACTCAAGATCAAAAAACACATTATTTAGGAGGTGGGACGAATCTCATAGATCTAATGAAAGAAGATGTGGAGCGGCCCGAAAACCTGATAGAAGTTGCAGATTTACCTTTTAAATCTATAGAACCTACAGCATCGGGGGGACTTTCCCTGGGCGCAATGGTGAGCAATACAGAAACAGCCAACCATCCCGAAGTAAGAGAAAATTATCCTTTATTGTCTATGGCGATGCTCTCTGCCGCCACAGAGCAAATACGCAATATGGCCACAAATGGTGGAAACTTATTGCAGCGTACACGATGTTCTTATTTTTATGAGACGTCTATGCCGTGTAACAAACGTGATCCAGGATCGGGCTGCGGCGCTATTGAGGGTGTAAATAGACTTCACGCTATTTTTGGGTGGAGCGACAAATGTGTGGCAACGCATCCATCAGATATGTGTGTGGGACTTGCCGCACTCGACGCCACGGTTAATGTTCAAAAAATAGATGGATCTACACGTACCATTCCGTTTAATGATTTTCACAGATTGCCTGGAGATCAGCCAGAAAAGGACACAAATCTTGAGCCTGGTGAACTTATTACTTCCATAGAATTACCAAAATCCAATTTTTCTAAAAACTATTATTATCTCAAAGTACGGGAGCGATCGAGTTATGCTTTTGCCCTTGTTTCTGTAGCTGCTGGTCTTGACATTCAGAATAATACAATAAATGATTCCTGTCTTGCTCTTGGAAGTGTAGCTCACAAGCCTTGGAAACTCACAAAAGCTGAAAATTATTTGGCAGGAAAAGAGCCTTCAAAAGAGGTTTTTGAAGAAGCAGCGCGCATTGCATTAGAAGATGCAAAACCCTTAGATCAAAATGAGTATAAGGTAGAATTGAGTCAGCGGGCAATAGTAAGAGCTCTTTTACAAGCAAATGACCGAGCATAAAAAAACATTATGAAAACAGATATAAAAACAGGTACAGGAAATCCAATAGATCGTATTGACGGTAAATTAAAAGTTATGGGAAAGGCTAAATATGCTTCAGAATTTCCCGTTGAAAATTTAGTATTTGCTCAAGGTCTCACCAGTACAATAGCCGCGGGAAGAATTACAGCTGTAGATACAAGCGAGGCAGAGAAACAGCCAGGTGTTATAAAAGTAATTACCCATAAAAACGCGATGAAGCTAAAAACATTTGGTGATAAGTTGCCTCAACCCCGTCCCGATGATATTTCACCAGTTTTACAAACACCAGAGATTCATTATTATGGAGAATTTATAGGGGCAGTTATAGCCGAAACCTTTGAACAGGCGAGTTATGCTGCTCGACTTGTAAAGTTTACTTATGAAGAAGACAATCCTAAAGTAGATTTTAAGAAGCATGAAAAAGATGCTTACGCACCAGAATCTATTAATGGAGGTTCTAAAACAGATACGAGCTGGGGTAATGTAGATGAAGGTATGGCAAATGCTGCTGCAACTGTAGATGTGGTTTACAACACACCTATTGAGCACCACCATCCTATGGAACTTCATGCGATTATAGCCACTTGGGACGGTGATAAAGTTACGGCATATCTCTCTAGCCAGATGGTAGAAAATTCTGTAAAGACCATATCAAAAACTTTTGAAATACCTAAAGAAAACGTTCGGGTTATTACACCTTATGTGGGAGGAGGTTTTGGATCAAAACTTCAAGCCCGGGAGCATGCAACTTTAGGAATTATGGCTTCTAAAATTGTAGGAAGACCAGTTCAAATAACCGTTACCAGACAACAAATGTTTACCACTGTAGGTTATAGACAGCACAATAAACAGCATATGCGTTTAGGAGCAGATCAAGAAGGAAATCTTACCGCATTGGTTCATGAAACGGTTTCAGAAACATCTGTCACAGAAGAGTTTCAAGAGCAATGTGGAGCTATGTCACGTATGCTTTATAAAACACCCAACTCTTTAGTGACCCATCGATTAATGCAGCTTAATCTGCCTTCTCCCAGATGGATGCGAGCTCCGGGAGAAGCACCAGGAAGTTTTGCTTTGGAATCTGCAATGGATGAATTGGCTTTTGCGCTGAAAATGGATCCTGTAAAGCTTAGGATCAAAAATGATACACAACATGATTTAAGTGTAGATAAGCCTTTTTCTTCCCGTCAATTTGTAGAATGCATAAAAATGGGGGCCGAAAAATTTGACTGGAAAAATAAGTGGAACCCTGAACCACGAAGCAACAAAGAAGGAAATTGGTTAATTGGATATGGTATGAGCGGGTCATCCCGTAAAGCCCCCTATTCAGAAAGTTCAGCGCAAATACTATTAAACCGTGAAGGCGATACCCTTAAGGCAACTGTAGAACTTGACGCGACAGATATTGGTACGGGAAGCTACACAATTATAGCACAGACGGCTTCAGAATATCTTGAAATACCTGTAGCACAAATCACTGTCAATTTAGGCGATTCTAATTTTCCGGTTACGCCCGGATCAGGAGGTTCTTGGGGAGCGGCATCCTATTGTAATGGAGTAAGGGCAGCTTGTGAAGCGGCTAAAAAAGAATTAAAACAGAAGACCAATTCAACTAACGATGAATCATCTGTAGTGGATTTAATGAAAGCGGCTCAGGTTACTGAATATAAAGCTAAAGGTACCGCAAAACCTTCGGAAGAATTTGAAAATCATAGTGTGTATTCCTTTGGGGCAAATTTCGCAGAAGTCTGGGTAGATGAATTTTCGGGCATGGTTCGATTAAAGCATTTTGTAAATGTGGGTTCCGCAGGAAAAATTTTAAACCCTAAAACGGCCTATTCACAGATTATTGGTGGAATCACCTGGGGACTGGGACAGGCTTTGACAGAGCATACAACCATTGAACCCAACCACGGTAATTTTATAACCCGAACACTTGCGGATTACCATGTACCGGTAAATCTGGATCTCGGAAAAACCGATGTTATTTTCTTACCTGAAGATGATAAAATTGCTAACGCAATGGGTGTAAAGGGTATTGGAGAACTGGGAATTACCAGTATTGCCGCAGCGATAGGAAACGCTGTTTTTAATGCTACAGGAAAACGGGTACGCGATCTTCCTATTACTCCCGATAAACTGATTAAAAAAGAAGCAGTACAATCTGCTTAAATTAAATTGCTAATAATGGAAAAAGAAAAAATTATGACAACTGAAGATATACAACTCACATACAATTTAGGTGACCTTAAAATAAATCGTCTGGGTTATGGCGGTATGCAATTAACAGGAGAAGGAATATGGGGCGATGTGAAAAATCGAGAGAATGCGATTGCCATTTTAAGAAAGGCTGTCGAATCTGGAGTTAATTTTATTGATACGGCAGATTCTTATGGCCCTTTCACCAATGAAGAATTAATACGGGATGCATTATATCCTTATACCGAGAACTTAGTCATTGCCACAAAAGCTGGTTTAGAAAGACCCGGGCCAAATAAATGGGAGCCTAACGGGCATCCTGATCACATTAGAGAGCGAATAGACGGTAGCTTAGAACGACTTAAGGTAGGCCAGATTGATTTGTGGCAATTGCACCGTATTGATCCTGATGTGGATGTTGAAAAAACATTACAACCAGTTATTAAAGCTGTAGAAGTTGGTAAAATACGATACGTAGGCTTATCTGAAGTAACGGTCGATCAAATTAAAGAAGTTGAAAAAATACTCCCAATTGCATCAGTTCAAAACCAATACAATCTGGGAGATAGACAGTGGGAAGATGTCCTGGATTATACCGCTGCCAATGGTATGGCATTTATCCCTTGGTTTCCTCTAGCATCAGGACCCGATAAGATGAAGGATAAAATAAAGTCGATTGCTGAAAAACATAACGCAACTATTGCACAAATTGCATTGGCTTGGTTATTAAAGCGATCTGACAATATTCTACTTATCCCAGGCACAAAGTCATTGGATCATCTGGAGTATAATCTGAAGGCGTCAAAAATTGAACTTACAGATGAAGAGTTTGAAACTTTATCAAACGCCTAACTTCAATATCCCTTATATTTAAAAAGGATGGCAAATTGCCATCCTTTTTTTATTTCATTCTATAGTCATTTTTACTTACTGTTTACTTTTCTTATAATTTTCTTCATAAATAGGTTCAAAGTCATAAGTGGGATAAAATTCGGTATCAAAAGCACTCCAGGCTCCTTTTTCTATGGAAAGGTTTAACTTTCTTAAATCTGCAGCTGGTATTTTTAAAGTGACCACCTGACCAATTCCCATCATCACATACCAGGAAACCACTCGTGCAGATTGAGGAGGGAAATTCTCCCAAAATTTAGTCTTTTTGAGATTACTCTGTATCGAATCCAGACTTTTATCCTGTTGATGCTTTAAGAACACAGTTATCATAATACTGTCATTTTTAGCTTCATTCTGTGCACTTAAGGAGATTGTGATGAGCAAAAATATAACGGTGATAAGAAAATTTTTCATTGGATTTTTTTTTAGTGAGTAGTTCTTCTAATTCAAAGTTTATTAAAGTTAAGCAGCCATTTAATAATGCGCATAACTTTACCAGTTCATTTTGAATGATTTAAAGAAAATAAGTATCTCAATCACAATATTTTGAAAGAGTTGACCAGAATGAGCAGCAAAATGGGAGAAAATGCATAGGTTATCTAGAATTCTCTTATACTTTCAACTATGAAAAAGTAGAAACTTTCTTAAAAACAGTACGACAAAAACGCCAGACTAAGAAAGTGAATTTTAACTACCATGTAAACCCAATAAGCGTAGTATAATTATTAACTGTCCCGTATGATAGGCAGAATGTTCTATAACCAACAGTATCTCTCGAAGCAGTGTTTGATCTTTCCCATTTTTAACTGGCTGCATAAGATCATTGTTGGGATCATTTACAAAGTCAGCTAAATTTTTACGATCTTCAAAATACTCACTTTTCAGTTTGTCCCAATCTTCTTCTGTATTGGGTTTAGAATTTTTAGGCCAGTAATCATCTGGCCAGTTAGGGGTTTTATAACTTTTAGATTGGCAAAAATCAAGTATATCCTTCTGGGCGTACGTAATATGGTAGAACAATTCATAAAAGGAATAAGGAAGTCCATTAAGCCTAACGCCCACTTTCTCAAAAGTGATTTCCTCAATAAAATCGGTTATTGATGTAAAAGCCTGACCTCCTTCTAAGTGCTTAATTAATCTTTCTTTCATTAGTGCATCCATCCCTATAAATTTTTAAACCCTACCCTTAAGTGCATTGAATACCCAAGCGATAGCAAAGAATCCTATTCCTACTGCTGCAAAACCATATCCCGCAACATCTTTATATCTAATTGCCCCCAAAGCAATGAGTCCAATGCCTACAATAATCATTATAAATGTTGCCCAACCCAACACGGTATTTTTATTCATCATTCTTCATACTTTTATGCGCTTCCCTGATAATATCATTTCTACTAATAAATTCTGTTTAACTCTCGGCAAGCAGATTTTAAAAATATTTCATTTACAACTTTCTCAAAACAGATCAAATATTAATTTTAGATCTATTTAGTATACATTCGGCATTGATAAGGTAACGCAGATGAAAGACAAATATCGGATATTTGGCTTAATTATAACCGCTGATAACGCTAACGTTTTCGTATTTTCGTCCGTATTCTTAAAATGTTAGTATACCATACCCATAACGTTTAATGAAGCTTGGGACAAATACATATTCCTTACAATTAAAAATAACTGTCAAAGAGAATTATGGATATAAAATTTAATAAAAACGAAAATCATAATAAGCTGTTGGTTTCAGATTTACGTCAGCGATTTGCTAAAGTTAAATTAGGTGGAGTAATATTTTTTTGTTTTAAACTAACTGCATTATACTAGTATAAAAATGACAATTACAGGTAAGTTAAAAAAGCTATTTACAGTGATTTCAAATCCATTGAATTCTTTTCAGAAATCAAATTATATTTTTATTCTAAGTCACATGCGAAGTCGATCAACTGTATTGTCGCATATTCTAGGAAGTAATCCAGAGATTATAGGATATAGTGAGTTGCAATTAGCCTATGCAAATAAACTTTCAATATTAAATATGAAAGTAAAATTAATGAAAGAATTTAAAATTAAGTTTAGAAACAAATATCTGTTAGATAAAATTTTACATAATCATTTTAGTATTTCACCCAGAATACTTACTAATTATAATCCAAAAATTATAATTTTATTGCGCAAGCCAGAAGACACTCTTAAAAGCCTCTATAATCTAAGTCATAAAAATAATTTAGAAAAATTCAAAGATACGTCCGTAGCTCTTGAATATTATTGCTCCAGACTTAACGAAATTAGCCAGTTTGCAATTTCAAATCCAAAAAAATATTTTCTCATAGAGTCAGATGAATTAGTTACCAATTCTGATGTTGTATTACAAAATTTATCAAAATGGCTTAATCTATCCAATCCTCTTGTTACAGTATATTCTCAATTTAAAAACACTGGTATAAGAAGACATGGTGATTCATCAGCAAATATTAATGCCGGAGTATTAAAAAAAACACCTAAGTACAATAACATAGAAATTCCATCTACGGTATTTGAAAAAGCTCAAACCTCATATGAAAATTGTCTCAAAACCTTAAAACAAAATAGTTGAGTGCAAAACTTGAATTAAAAAAATACTATAATTATTGATAATTATCAATTATGGATATAAAATTTAATAAAAACGAAGATCATAATAAGCTGTTGGTTTCAGATTTACGTCAGCGATTTGCTAAAGTTAAATTAGGTGGGGGTGAAAAACGTATTGCAAAACATCACGAAAAGGGTAAAATGACAGCTCGTGAGCGCATAAATTTTCTACTTGATAAATCTGATGATGCTATTGAAATTGGAGCTTTTGCGGGAGAGGACATGTATAAAGAGCATGGGGGATGCCCCAGTGGCGGAGTCGTTGTAAAAATAGGCCGTATCTCTGGAAAGCAATGTATTGTTGTTGCAAACGATGCAACAGTAAAGGCCGGGGCTTGGTTTCCTATTACCGCAAAGAAAAATTTAAGGGCTCAAGAAATAAGTATAGAAAATCGTTTACCCATAATTTATCTGGTAGACAGTGCCGGGGTTTACTTACCCATGCAGGATGAAATTTTCCCTGATAAAGAACATTTTGGTCGAATCTTCCGCAATAATGCAGTAATGAGCAGTATGGGTATTACCCAGATAAGTGCTGTTATGGGGAGTTGTGTTGCGGGAGGCGCATACTTACCTATTATGAGTGATGAGGCTTTGATTGTAGATAAAACAGGAAGCATTTTTTTAGCAGGAAGCTATCTGGTAAAAGCTGCAATAGGAGAGAATGTAGATAATGAAACATTAGGAGGAGCGACAACCCATTGTGAAATTAGCGGCGTAACCGATTATAAAGCAACTGATGACCGTGATGCATTAACCCGTATTAAAAATGTTATGGGTAAAATAGGGGATTTTGAAAAAGCCGGTTTTAATAGAGCCACACCAGCCAAACCCAAAGAAAATCCAGAAGAAATTTTTGGTCTACTACCACAAAAAAGGAGCGATCAATATGATATGATGGA